>CAYYYC010000004.1:0-24243 GCA_964475695.1 uncultured Rubrivivax sp. | reverse complement strand
CAGCGAGCTGGTGCTCAATGTGCACCGCAAGGATTTCACCACCACCAGCGCGATCGTCGACGCGATCAATCGCCAGTTCGGCGGCGGCGTCGCCCGCGCGGTGGATGGCCTGTCGATCGCCGTGCGCGCGCCGATGGACACCAGTCAGCGGGTGGCTTTCATGAGCACCATCGAAAACCTGGAGGTTCGCCCGGGCGAGCCTCCGGCGCGGGTGGTGGTCAACGCCCGCACCGGCACCGTGGTCATCAGCAGCAATGTTCGAGTTTCCCCGGCGGCGGTCTCGCACGGCACGATTTCGGTGGCCATCTCGGCCACCAACGAAGTTTCTCAGCCCAACCCCCTGTCGGCGGGCCAGACCACGGCGGTCCAGAACGCACAGGTGGATGTCCAGGAGCCCAACAAGCCGATGTTCCTGTTCAAGCCGGGCGTGGACCTGCGATCGATCGTGGATGCGGTCAATCAGGTGGGGGCGAGCCCCTCGGCGTTGATTGCGATCCTGGAGGCCCTGAAGATGGCGGGCAGCCTGCGCGCCGAACTGGTCGTGATCTGAGGAAGCGACGAGATGACTTTCCCGGACCCCAGCTCGGCAGCCGCTCAGGCCGCAGCCCTGCAGCCCGCCAGCTACCACGACATTGCCGGGTTGCAGGGCCTCAAGGGTCGCGCGCGCCAGGACGGACAGTCCGAGTCGGCCCTGCGGGCGGCCACGCAGCAGTTCGAGGCCTTGCTGATCCAGGAAATGATGCGCACGATGCGTCAGGCCACGATCAAGTCCGACCTGATCGAATCCAACGCGCTGGACACCTTCGAGGCCATGTTCGACAAGGAAGTCTCGCTGCAGATGGCCAAGCGCGGCGGCATGGGATTGTCGGAAATGCTGGTGCAGCAGATGTCGAAGAACCTGCCGCAGACCCAGGGCACCGCATCGTCATCGCAGGATGTCCTGCAGGCACGCCAGGCCGCCGGGTTGCCGCTGCAGCGCAAGCCGCAGGGAATGGAGCTCGCGGCGCCTGACGCAAGGCCTCCCTTGCCACTGCCAATTCCCAAGCCGTTGCCGCTCAAGGGGCGGGGACTGAGCGAATAAGCGAGCAGCCATGGCCGACATCCTGAGCATCAGCAGCGGCGCGGTAGGGGTCTACCAGCGGGTGCTGGGCGTGGTCTCCAACAACATTGCCAATGTGGGCAATGAGGGCTACGTGCGCCAGGACGCATCGGTCTCCCAGACCCCACCCACCTTCGACGGGCGGAACTTTCTGGGGACGGGCGCCGTGTTCGAAGGCGTTCAGCGCCAGTACAACGCCTTCATCGAAAGCAGCCTGCGCAACGCACGATCGAGCCTCAACGGTCAGCAGGCGATGGTGGACTATGCCAATCGGGTCGTCGACATCCTGGGCAGCGGTGAGATCGGCCTGTCGCCCGCCCTGGACCGCTTCTTCTCGGCCGCGAGAAACCTGTCGGCCGATCCGGCCAGCGTGGTGGCCCGCTCCACGCTTCTGCGGGAATCCGAGGGCGTGGCTTCGCGCTTCCGTGATCTGGCCAATCAACTGCAACAGATTGAGGGCGAAACCCAAAGGGCCATGCAGAGTGACCTCGGTGAGGTCAATGCGCTGGCCGGCCAGCTGGGCCGGGTCAACCTCGAGCTCAGCCGTTATCGCAGCCTCGACAGGCAGCCATCGAGCCTGCTCGATGAGCGCGACAACCTGCTGCGTCAGCTCAGCGAGCGGCTGGACATCTCCGTGGTGGAGTCGACCAACGGCGAAGTGACAGTCAATGTCGGCGGCGCCGGCAGCTCGGGCTCGCTGGTGGCCGGTCAGACAGTCAAACCGCTGCAGGCCACCTTCGACACCCAGTCCCCGGAGCGCCTGAGCCTCCTGCTTGACCCCTTTGGTTCCGAGCCGGTTTCAATCGCCGGCGTCTCGGGCGGGCAATTCGGTGGCCTGGGCAGCTTCCGCTCCATGGTTTTGGAGCCAGCCTTGTCCAATCTGGACCTGCTGGCCAAGTCGTTCCTGGGCGAGGTCAACGCGATTCACACCATGGGCGTGGACGGCTACGGTCAATCCGGCCGAGCCCTGTTCGACATCGAAACCCGCTTTTCCTATGAGCGCGTGCGGGGAGTCAACCCGCTGACCATCAATTCAGAGGTGGCCAACCTCGAGGCCTTTGACGGCAAGGACATCCGGCTGAGCTTCGATGCTCAGGCCGGTCAGGTCTACTCCGCGGCGCTCCTGGGCCCGTTCGAGGCGGGGGACCGCTTCGAGGTCACTCTCAACGGCATAGGCAAGTCGTTTGCCATCGGCAGCGACACTTCGCTCGCCGGGGTCGCCCAACAGCTGCAGCAGTTCATCGATGGCGCCTTTGGCGTTCAGTTGCGAACCGCGGTTGACCCCAAGGGCCAAGTGATCGTCAACAGTTCGGTCATGAAGAGCTTTGCCTTGGACATCAAGCTCTCCTCCGACGAGGCCCGCGTCCAGCTCGGCCAGAGCCAGGGGCTGTGGGTGGCCACCAACCGGGCGGGGGAGCGGATCACCGGCTCGGGCTCGTTGCTGGTTGACGGCGTGGCCATCAGTCTGCAGGGGCAGGCCACGGACGGCGAGCAGGTGGTGGTGAAGGCCTCCAGCCGTCCCGCCGCCGGCATTCGTGCTTTGGTCTCCGACCCGATGCGTGTGGCCGCTGCTGCGGCGTTCCGGGCCACGCGAAGCAATGACAACCTCAGCACGGTGCGCGCGACCGTGGCTGACCTGATCGGCGACGCCCCGCTCCAATTCCCGGCGCCTGCGCTCGGCGCGGCTTCCGGGTTGGCGAACAATCCCGTGCCCTCGGAGGCTGTCGACTGGGTGGCGCAGCGCGTGGTGCCGATCGCCACCGTGGCGGCGGGACAGCGCGATGTGGCCATCTACCTCGATCCCCTGGGCACCGACGCCCAGCTGCAAGTGCTCACGCGTGAAGGGCGTCATGTGCTGGGCTCGACGATCGCCGACGGCCAGAGCTTTGTGGGCAGCAGCACCAGCGTGCCGGCCTCCTTCATGCCGGGCAGCACCTACAGCGCAGACTATCTCAACAAGGCGGGGACCCAGGCCTATCGCGACCTTTCCCTCTTCTACGGCGCCAGGGCGCAGCCCACCACGGTTCAGATCCTGGGCACCGACCATGTGCCCACCGGAACACAGACGCGGGCGGCCCGGCTGACCGCCGAACTCGGTCTTTCATCAGGCGCCTTCACGCTGCCGGCCAACGGACTGGTGCTCAATGGCGTGGCACTGCCCACGCAGAGCGCCACGATTGCCGGGGCCCAGGACATGGCGGACCTGCTCAATGCAGCCATCAGCGCCGCCTATGCGGGCGCCACGCCATCCGGCAAGCAGGCCATCGAGGGCATCACGGCGGTGGTCAACGATGGCGTGCTGGAGATCACGCGCCCCGTGGATGAAGGCCTGCCCGGCGAGCTCGGACGCATTGCGCTGTCCTTCGGCAGCGCGGGCCATCCGGCCCTGCTGGCTGAAATGGGCTTTCGCAGCGCCGCCTACCTCGATGGCCCGATGCCGGAGGACCTGCTGGTCTTCACCACCGGCAGCGGCGATGTCAAGGTGGGCGCCTCCTTCCTTGGCCAGCCCCTTGACACCGGTGAGCGCCGCGCAGCCCTGCGCGGCTTGAGTCTCGATGTGGAGTTCACGTCCGCCGGCCGGTATCGAATCATTGACGCCGGCACCCAGACGATGCTTGCCGAGCGCGACTATCAGAGCGGCGACTCCATCGAGTATCAGGGCCTGAGGCTGAGCCTGACCGCCGACCCGCGCGCCGGCGACGTGTTTCGCATCGATGGAAATGCCGACGGGCGGGGCGACAACGCCAACGCGGCCCGACTGGCCGACCTCGAAAAGCGGGCCATCGCCGGTCCGGCCGAGGCCTTCACCCTCGGGGACGCCTATCTGGATGTGGTCAACCAGATCGCCAATGTCACCCTGCAGTCGCAGGTGGCCTCCAAGGCGCTGGAGGTGGTCCATCAGCAGGCCGTGGAAGCGCGCGAGTCGGTCTCGGGTGTCAGCCTGGACGAGGAAGCCGCCAACCTGATCCGCTTCCAGCAGGCCTATCAGGCGGCGGCGAAGTCCATGCAGGTGGCCAATCAGCTCTTCGATGCGGTGCTCAGGATCTAGACGAGGCAGCCATGAAAGTCTCCACCAGCCTCTTTTTCGAACGCGCCAGCCAGCAGATGGTGGCCGGGCAAAACCGTCTCAATGAAGTTCAGGTCCAACTGGCCACCGGCAAGAAGATCGTGAATGCCAGCGACGCGCCCGACCAGGCATCGACGCTTCGGCGCTTGAGCACCACCATCGCCCAGCAGGAGAGCTACCGCAAGAATTTGGGCAGCCTGACCGAGCGACTGGAAAACCAGGACACCGCCTTGCAGAACGTCTCGGGCATGCTCACGCGACTGCGCGAGCTTTCGATCCAGTATGCCAACGGCACACTCTCGGCCGAGCAGCGAAGGATCGCCTCCATCGAGGTGCGAGGCATTCGTGACCAGATCTTGTCGCTGGCCAATTCGCGCGACTCCAATGGCATGGGTCTTTTCAACGGCAGTCGCGTGGTGGCCAACGCCTTCGATTCCGACGGGGTCTACCGGGGCGACCAGACAAGCAACGACGTGCCAGTGGGCGACTCCCGCGCGGTGAGCAACCGCCGCACCGGGTCGGACATCTTCGTCTCCATCATCCGCGAGGAAACCGGGGGTGATCAGGCGGTGGCATTCTTTCAGGTGATCGAAGACCTGGCCCTGGCGCTGGAGGGCAACAGCATTGCCGACGTGCAGCGCGGCATCGGCGAAGTCACCGAACTGCACCAAGGCATTTCGCTGGCGCAGGCCGATGTGGGATCGGATCGCAATGTGGTGGAGTCCCAGTCGGTGGCCATCGATGAGCAGCTGCTGCGCCTCAAGAGCCTGGAGTCCGATCTTCAGGATGTCGACTACAGCGAGGCCGTCACCCGCATGCAGAAGGAGATGCTCAGCCTGCAGGCGGCTCAAAGCAGCTTTGCCCAACTCTCCAAGCTCTCGTTGTTCAACTACATCGGCTGACAGTCCGACTGACCCTACGCCATGGCCACCTCCTCGGTCTCAAACAGCAACGCCACGAACTTCATCATGGCGCTGGGCACGGGCTCGGGCGTTGACATCAAGGCTCTGGCGCAGAGCCTGGTGGACGCCGAGAAGATGCCCAAGCAGGACATCATCCAGAAGCGGATCGACAAGGCGCAGTCCCGCATCAACGGCTACAACACCGTGCAGTACGCGATCGAGCAGGTCAAGTCGGCGCTGGACGCTCTCAAGGACCCCAGCGCCTTCAGCACGATCTCGGCCTCCAGCAGCGTGCCCGGGTCGGTGGCCGTGACGGTCAATGGCTCCGGAGCGCTTTCCAACCACGAGGTCATCGTCAACTCTCTGGCCCAGGCCAAGCGGGTGGTCAGCACCTTGCCGATGGCGGCCACCGACACCTTGGCCTCGGCCAGCTATCCGGTGACCATCGAGGTGGGCACCGGCTCGGCCAAGACCAGCACCAGCTTCACCGTCACCGACCTCACGCCCTCAGGCCTGGTCAAGGCGATCAACAGCGCCAATTTCGGCGGGGTCACCGCGTCCCTGATCGAAACGGGCGATTCCAGTGATCCGCTTCGCATCGTGGTGCAGGGCGCGCCCGGCACAGCCAACACCTTCTCCATCACGGCGGCTGCCCTGAGCGCCAAGAACACTGGCCTGCTGAGCGCGGATGCCACGCAAAGCACCAACAACCGCGCCGCTGCCGACGCCAGCCTGTCGGTCGATGGGATCACGGTCACCCGCAGCAGCAACCGCGTCAGCGACCTGATTCCGGGCGTGACGTTGGACCTGCTTCGAGAAACCGATCAGGACACCCAGCCTGTGGTCAATGTCGCGCTGGCCCGGGATGTGGCCCCGGTCAAGGAAAAGATCAAGGCGCTGGTGAGCAACTACAACGACCTGCAGGCGATTCTTGACGCGGCCGAGAACCCGGATTCCAGCGTCGAGAACCTCGGGGGCTCGCTGGCGGGAGACCCGACCGCGCGCTCGATTCGAGACCAGGTGCGCAAGATCCTGCTGCCCGATGTCACCTCGCTGGACAACAGTTCCACGGCCACGCTGTCCGACCTGCGCCAACTCGGCCTGTTCGTCGACCAGGACCGGCGGATGAAGTTCGTCAACATCAGCGAGACGGGCAGCAACTTCGCCACCACCTACCAGGTGGGCAACGAGTCGACCCTGGACAAGGCACTGGCCAACCGCTTCGAGGATGTCGCCACGCTGTTCTCCGGCACCAGCGGCATCGGCAAGCGCATGTCCGACCAGCTCGCCGGAACCGGCTCCTATGTGGACACCTCGGCCCGGCCGTCCTCGCCCATGCGCATCCTGAAGGTGCAGGCCAGCAATGCGGGGTCTCGGATTCGGGAAGACCAGGACAGGCTGCTGGCCTTGGAGGACCGGATGAAGGGGCTGCTGGAGCGCTACATGGAGCAGTTTGCAGTCATGGACAGCCTGGTTGGCCAGAGCAAGGCGCTGCGAACCAGCGTTGAAAACAGCTTCAAGGGCATGAGCTATTCCAGGACTTGAATGCCATGAAGCGCCTCACCCCAAGCCCAGCACCCCCCTAGGAGATCGAGCCAAACCTAGGGTTTGTACTTACTAAAGTTCTCTCTTTTGCCTCCGATCCCCGTGCAAGGCCTGGGTTTTGCGCGGGCGCAGTGCATTGCAGCTCCTGCGTCGCGCCAACCCCGGGGTTGAGCCCGAAGTCCCGGTACATCCGTGCCAGGACCACCGGAAAACGAGAAAGGAGCGAGGAAATGCTGACTCCCGCCGGCACTTTGTCCCCACCCGAGGGCAGGCCAGAGGCGGTGTTGCGCGCGCCGGGGTCCGCCCCGTTGGACAGGCCCATGCCCAAGGTGGACCTTCCTTCGCAGCCGGCTCAGCCGCCATCGCCGCCTCGGGTCAACTATGACCCGATCAAGCTTCGGGAAAACCTTCAGGCGGCCATCGAGCACCTGAACAAGCAGCTGGCCTCGAGCGGCCGCACGCTCGGCTTTTCCATGGATGACAAGCTGAATTCTCCCGTGGTCACGGTGCGCAGCACCCAGACCGGGGAAGTCATCCGCCAGATCCCGAGCGAGGCCGTCATCCGCGTTGCCCACACCCTGGACGAGCTCAAGGGTCTGTTGCACGACGCCGTGACCTGAGCCCCACGGTCAGAACGAACACCCACGAGAGAGGAACACCAGCATGTCTACTGTCATCAACACCAATGTCCAGTCGCTGATCGCCGCCAACGCCCTGAAGGTGAACAACCGGACGATGTCCCAGGCCATGCAGCAGTTGGCCAGCGGGCAGCGGATCAACAGCGCCTCCGACGACGCGGCCGGTCTGGCCATCAGCCAAAGCATGGGCGCTCAGATCCGCAGCCTGAACATGGCGGTTCGCAACGCCAACGACGGGATCAGCATGGCGCAGACGGCCGAGGGATCCCTCGTTGAGGTCAGCAACATGCTGCAGCGCATGCGCGAGCTGGCGGTTCAGGCCTCCACCGGCACCCTGTCATCCGCCCAGCGCGGCTATCTGGATGACGAATTCCAGGCGCTCAATGACCAGATCACCAGCACCGTGACCAACACCATGTGGAACGGCATCTCGGTGCTGGGCTCTTCGGTGATGACCAGCAGCGGCGGCATCGACATCCAGGTGGGCGCCGACAGCGGCCAGACCATCAGTGTGGTCGGGGGCAGCCTGGATGCGATTGCGTCGAGCAACTTCTCCGGCGGCATCACCACAACCTCGGACGCGTCATCGATGCTTTCCACGATCGACGACGCCCTGGTGGCTGTGAACACCGCCCGAGCCAGCCTTGGCGCGGTGGTCAACCAACTGACCAGCGCGGCGGACAACCTCACCAATGTCTCCCAAAACCTGTCGGAGTCTCGAAGCCGGGTGCTGGACACGGACTATGCGGCGGCCACAACCGAGCTGGCGCGATCAATGATCATCCAGCAGGCCGGAACCGCGGTTCTGGCGCAGGCCAACCAGAGCCCACAGTTCGTGCTGGCGCTGCTGCGCTGACGCCCCCACAGAGTCTGGCTCGCACTGAGGCTGCCGATGGCAGCCTCATTTGCTTTTCGGGCCCTAAAGGTTTTTCAAGTGGCGCCGAATCACTTCGTAGCGGGGGATGAATCCATCTTCCAGCCCTGGTGATCCGAGGGACCTGAAAGACCCTAAGTCACCTGTAAGAAGGCCCCGCTGATCTGGCTGGGTTTTCTTGAGCGGACCAACTTTTTCAGGAGCACCAACATGACAATCATCAACACCAACGTGAAGTCGCTGATCGCGGCCAACGCGCTGAAGGTCAACGGTCGCGCCATGGCCAACGCCATGGAGCAGTTGTCCACCGGCCGCCGCATCAACAGCGCGGCGGACGACGCGGCCGGGCTGGACGTCAGCGAAGACATGACCGCCCAGATCCGCGGTCTGAACATGGCCGTGCGCAATGCCAACGACGGCATCAGCATGGCGCAGACGGCCGAAGGCGCGCTCATCGAGGTCAGCAACATGCTGCAGCGCATGCGCGAGCTGGCTGTGCAGGCCTCCACCGGCACCCTGTCGTCCACCCAGCGCGGTTACCTGGATGACGAGTTCCAGGCCCTCAACGACCAGATCCAGAACACCATCTCCAACACCCTGTGGAATGGCATCTCGGTGCTGGGTTCCTCGGTGATGACCAGCAGCGGCGGCATCGACATCCAGGTCGGCGCCGACAGCGGCCAGACCATCAGCGTGGTGGGCGCCAGCCTGGACGACATTGCCACGAGCAACTTCTCGGGCGGGATCACCACCACCTCGGATGCGTCCTCCATGCTGTCAACATTGGACGATGCGCTGGTGGCGGTCAACACCGCACGGGCCAGCCTCGGCGCGGTGGTCAATCAGCTGACCAGTGCAGCGGACAACCTGACCAACGTTTCGCAGAACCTGACCGAGTCCCGAAGCCGTGTTCTGGACACGGACTATGCGGCGGCAACGACCGAGCTGGCGCGAACGCAGATCATCCAGCAGGCGGGTATGGCTGTCCTGGCGCAGGCCAACCAGCAGCCCCAGACGGTGCTGGCACTGCTGCGCTGATCTCGCAACCGGCCGGCACTTCAGCCGGCTGGCTTGCACAAGGCCGCCTTCGGGCGGCCTTTTTCTTGAGCATTGCTCTGGCATGTCTTTTGCGTGAGCACCGGGCTACTCCCGGATGCGCACGATGGGCAACACCAAAGCTTGGAATATCACCACCGCCAACACGCTGATGGCGCTTCTGCAGTCCCAGGACATGCCCGGCCTGGAGCAGGCGCTGCACACCCTGGGCCTGAAGCGGCTTTGCGAAGGCGAATTTCTGGAGCATTGCCGAATCCACGGCGAAGACAAGCTCGTCCTTCTCCTGTGTACTTTGGGGGTGGGCAACCAGGTCAATGCGGCCCAGTGTGCGCCTCTGCTGGACCTGTACCAGTCCGCCCATCGCCGGCAGTTCGAGGGAAGCCTTGCGCAGCTCCCGGCAAGCCATGTCCTGCGACAGGCCCTGCAGACCTACTGGAGCGGCAAGGATTTGCCGCTGGAGGGCGTGCCTCCCAAGGGTTCCACACGCCAGTTCGGCTCCGACGAACAGGTGGAATTGGCCATCGAGTTCCTGCTCGACCACGGGCGCACCCTCTGCGCGACCCGACTGATTTCCCAGCGATGGGGCCATGGACCGGTGGACGCCCACAAGCTGCGCATCGCCCGGCTGATGATTGCCCGCAGTGAAGCGCCAAGGCTGCCCGACTCGACCCCAGGCGCACTGGCCGAGGCCTTTGAGCTGATGCACCGCAAGCTCGGCGGCCAGTCCAACTTCACCGAGGTCAGGGACCATGTGGCCATCATGATGGTCAAGGTGCTGCACGGGCAGCAAGACTGGCCGAGCGCCCTGCAGTGGGCGCAAAGGGTGGTCACGCCCATGTCGATCATGAAGTCACGCTACTTTCAGGCCGAAATCCACTGCCGGATGCGACAGCATCGGCTGGCCCAGCAGTGCATGGACCAGACGCTGGAGTCGGGGCTCATGCTGGGCGTGGACAAGGCGCGGTCGGTGTTCAAGGCGCCCGGCGGCAACGACGCCGGCGCCGAGGATTTCAACATTGCCGCCGCCCGGTGGGCCCTCAACGACCTGGCCTCCGTGCTGGAGCCGATCAATCACAGGCCTTTCCTGGTCTCGGGAACGCTCTTGGGCTACCAGCGGGTGGGCAACTTCCTGTCGCACGACAAGGACATCGATGTCGGGCTTTATGGGCACGAGGACAGCTTCGAGGTGGTCGACGCCCTGATGAAGTCCGGGCTCTTCACGGTCTGGTCCAAGGGGTTGAAGCTGGAGAAGACCTACAACGTCGCGGTTCAGCACAAGAAGGCCCGCATCGGCATCGACATCTTCTTCTACCACCGGGAGGACGGTCGTCTGGTCACTGGCGTGCAGAACGACTTCGGCCACCTGCAGAAGTTCGGCTTCACGCCCTTCGAGCTTCAGCCCATCGAGTTTGTCGGCGTCAAGACCTGGGCGCCGTCGGACATCGACCTCAATCTGCGCGAGAACTTCGGCAACTGGCGCGAGCCCGACCCCTCATACATCTCCCATGTGGAATCGCCTTCGGTGGTGGATCCTGGGGGCGAGGTGCACATGCTGGTGGCTCGTCTCCAGATGTTTGCGGCCATGCTCCAGCGCAAGCCCGAGAAAGGCCTGAAGTTGTGCTCGTTCATGCGACAGCACGCCGCCCAGACGATGGGCATGCCGGCGCCTTTGCTTGAGCGTCTCGAGAGACACTTCGATTCGATCAAGTCCCGCGAAGCGCCGGCTGTGCAGCCGGGAGCCGAGGAGCTCCGCGAGGCGCTGACCGCCCTGGAAGCCCAGGGCTGAGGCTGCCCCGATGAATGCCTCCACGGCGACCCAGCCCTTGGCGCAGAGCCCTTCACGGGCTCAGGATGCCGCCTGGGAAGGCCTGGCGCATGCCTTGAAGGCTGCCCTGGCCGCGCAGGACATGGGTCGCCTGGAGAGCCAGCTGCAGACGACCGGTCTGGCTGTAGCCTGCAGCGTCGAGTTCATCGAGCACTGCCGGGCGCTGCGCCACGACGATCTGGTCCTGATGCTCTGCACCTTGGGCGTGGAAAACGGCGTCAATCCCCAACACTGCAGTCTGCTGCTGGCGCTGTACCAATCCCGATCGGGCCGGGTGATGCCGGCAGCCCTGGACAGGCTGCCTCACCACCATGTGTTGCGCTTTGCTGCGCTGTCCTGCAATCCGGCGTTGACGCCATCGCACAGGACCACGCCCGTCCCCAGCGCCGACAGGCTCTGCGGCAGTGCCGCGCATCTTGGCCTGGCGGTGGAGTTTCTGATCGACCAGCACCGTGCAGGCCGTGCGGCCGAGCTTGTCATCGAGGTCTGGAAGCGTGGGAGCCTGGACGAGCTCAAGGTTTCTTTGCTGCGCTGCCTTGCGCGCCGGCACCGGCTTCGGGCCCCGGGAACGGCCGAGTGCCGCGAACTCCTGCCGGCGCTGCAATGGATCAACACCCGGATATCCGGCCTGCGGGCCAGCCCGGCACTGTGCGACGACGTGGCATTGCTGACGGCCGAGGTGGCCGCCGGCGCCGGTGACTCTGACGCAGCCTTGAGCGCTGCCGCGAGAGTCCGCGCTCCGCTGCAGCAGATCAGGGCCCGGTTCCTTTGCACCGAGCTGCATTGCCGTGCCCAGGACATTGCGGCGGCGATCGCCGCCATGGATGGGGTGCTGCAGCTCGTGGGGCGCGTCGGCGTTTTCCAAGCCCGGCAGGTGATCCACGCCCCTGGGGGCAATCAAGCCAGCGACCGCTCTTTCAATGCGGCGGCTGCGGCCGCCGCCCTGGCGGACCTCTGCGCAGCCCTTGAGCCGGCAGGCATGAGCCCTTTCCTGGTTTCAGGAACGCTTCTGGGCTGTGCGCGCCAGGGCTCATTCCTGGCCCACGACAAGGACATCGATGTGGGGTTGCTGCACGAAGGTGGTGTTCAGCCTGTGCAGGAGTTGCTGCAGGCCCAGGGTCGCTTCAAGGTTTTTGTCGATGAGCAGCCCGGCCAGCCCACCCACAACCTGCTGGCGGTGCATGGGCCCACCGGCATGGCGGTGGATGTGTTTCTCTATCGAAAGACGGCGGCCGGGCTGGTGACGGGTGTTCGCAACGGCATGGGCCACCTGCAGACCTTTGTCTTCACCCCCTTCGAGCTTCAGCGGGTGCGGTTTGAAGGGGTCGATGTCTGCATACCGGCCGATTTCGATCGAAACCTGACTGAAAACTTCGGTCCCTGGCGCACGCCTGACCCGGGCTATCTGCCCCATGTGGAGTCCCCATCGATCGCCGAGCCTCTCGGGCCGGTCCACATGCTGGTGGCCCGGCTTGAGCTGCTCTATGCGCTGCTCCAGGAAAAGCCGGCCAAGGTCAGGCGGCTCTTCGATTTCTTCTCTCGACACGCCGGCGTCAAGCATGCGCTCTCGGCCGGCGTTCTGGCTGGTTTGGGGCACGGCGTCGAATCGTCGCCGCCAGCCCCGAGCCCAGCGCGCGACGCCCAAAACGGTGCGCCATGCCTGCCCAGGATTTCCACGGAGACATGCCCATGACACTCGAGGCCAACACCCAGGCCGAGACGGCCTTCATCGTGCTGGCGGCCGGCAGCGGCACCCGGCTCAACAGCGAAACCCCCAAGCAATTTCTGAAGGTCGCGGGGAAGTCGCTTCTGGAGCACAGTTGCGAGAGCCTGTGGAGCTGTCGACCCGAGGCGCGCATGGTTGTGGTCGTGCCGGCCGACGCGGTCGAGCTCTCTCGGCGTCTGCTTCAGCGCCATCCCAAGGCTGAGGTCATCGTGGGCGGCAATTCCCGCCAGGCCTCCACGCTTGCGGCGCTGGAGCACCTGGAACAGGCGCCGCCGCGCTGGGTGCTCATCCACGACGCGGCGCGCCCCTTCCTCAATGCGCAGATCGTTCACGATGTCGTCAACGAACTGCGCACCCATGACGCGGTCGATGTCGCCATTCCCACCACAGACACCATCATCGTCGAGCGCGACGGGTACATCCAGTCGATCCCGAAGCGCTCCCACATCTATCGCGGACAGACTCCTCAGGGCTTTCTCTATCAGGCCCTGGTCGGCGCCTACCGTGCTGTGGGCTCCGACCGTCTTGGCGATTTCACCGACGACTGTGGCATTTACCTGGACGCCAACCCCCTGGGACGGGTGCGGATCGTGCGCGGGGAAAGCGCCAACATCAAAGTCACCGAAGACTTGGATCTGGTGCTGGCCGACGAGCTCTTCCGAATCCGCGCCTCGCAGTGGAACCCCCAGCGCCAAGGCCTTGATGTTCGGGGCAAGCGGGCGCTGATCTTTGGCGGCACGCAGGGAATCGGCCGGGCCATTGAAAACATCCTGCAGGAATCGGGCTGTGAGGTGGCCTTGGCAACCCGGTCCACTGGCTGCGACATCCGTTATGCCGATCAGGTTGAAGATGCCCTGGACCAGACGGCGCATCGTTTCCAAGGCATCGACTACGTGGTCAACACCGTCGGCCAACTGGCCCGCAGCGATCTGCACGACCAGGCCGAAAGCACCATCGAGACCATGGTGGCGGTCAACCTCACCGGGGCTTTCTACATTTCAAAGGCCAGCCAGCGTCACCTGGAAGCCACTCGGGGGATGCTGCTGCACTTCGGATCGTCTTCCTACACCCGGGGTCGCGCTCAGTACACGCCCTATTCGGCCTGCAAGGCCGGAATCGTCAACCTCACCCAAGGCCTGGCCGAAGAGTGGTCTGACCGGGGGATCAGCGTCAATTGCATCGTCCCGGGAAGGACCGACACGGCCATGCGCCGCAGCAACTTCCAAGGCGAGGATGCTGCATCGCTGCTCAATCCCTATGAGGTCGGCCTGGCTGCCTGCAAGGTGCTGAGCTCGGGCATGACGGGCATGGTTGTGCGGGTTTGAGGTCAGAGGGTCTGCGCATGTCCCGCATTGAACTGTTTCAGATCCATTACGACGAGAAGACTCGCGGCCTGCTCGACCCCGACTTCCGGCCTTGGGACAACTCGGCGAACGAGCGCCCCGATTGGGCTGAGTATTGGTCCTTTCGAGCCGTCTGGATGCAGTGCAGGGGAGCGCTCTCCTCGGATGACTATCTGGGCGTCTTTTCGCCCCGGTTCAAGGACAAGACCGGCCTGACAGGCCAGCGGGTTGTTGAGATCGTGTCGAAAAGTCAGTCCGATGTGATCAGCTTTTCGCCCTATCTCACCCACATTGCCTTCTACAGCAATGTCTTCGAGCAGGGCGAACGCTACCACCCCGGATTGCAGTCGGCACTGAGCCAGTGCATGCATGCCGTTGGAGAGCCCATGGAGTGGACGGAGGTCATCGGCACCTTCCGCAACACGATCTTCAGCAACTACTTTGTGGCCAAGGTCTCCGTCTGGGAGCAGCTGATGGATTGGACCGAGCGCCTCTTTGGCATTGCCGAAGCGGGAGACTGTGAGCTCGCCCGCACGCTCAATCGAAGAGTGTCGTATGTCCGGGGGCCGAGCCCGATGAAGGTTTTCATCTTCGAGCGTCTGATCAGCCTGCTGATCTGGCGGCGACAGTGGAAGGCGGAACTGGGGATGGACTTCGAGGCTTGGAGATCGATCAAGCGGATCAAGCCAGAGCAGTATTCGACGCTCCTCTCCCTGGATGCCCTGAAGTCGCACTTTCTGGAGACGGGTCGGCCGGAATATCTCGAACAGTTCTTCTGCCTGCGCAAGGAACTGATGCAGCAGCGTCTGAACATGAGCTGATTGGCCGAAGGTCTAGCGACATTGGAGAACACGATGAAAGTACAAATCCTGCTTGACCCAGCCAGCAATGCCGTGGACAACGCCATGCAGGAGAACGTCATGCAGACGATTGCCACCGAGTTGCGCAGGACGCACGAGGTGGAAATCCTCAACAGCGGCTCCAAGCCTGTCGAGGAGGTGTGCAGCCGTCTTCTGGCCCAGGATTACGACATCCTGCTGACCTACAACCGATCAGGGACTGACATCCGCGACAGGGATGGCGTGCCGGTCCTTTCCAGGATCAGCGCCTGCAATGTGGCCTGGTTGACCGAACATCCCCTGTGCTTTCATGACAAGTATCTGGCGTCCCAGGCCAACCGCCACTTCATTTTCGTCAACGAGTCCCATGCGGCCTTTGCCGCGCACATGTCGCTGCAGGGCAGCTTTTCATCAAGCCTTTTCGGGTCCACCGTGCAGGTTCCCGGCAAGCAGCACCGCAATCGGAAGTTCGATGTCTGCGTGGCGGCCCAATGGCGCGGTCCGGCAGAGGCCAATGCGTTCTGGCTGCGAGAGAACAAGGCCACCCAGGACTTTTTCCGCGATGTGGTCGATCTGCACGACCATGAGCCGAACCGGGACACCTTCATGGCCTACCTGACCGCGGCGACGGCGCGCGGCATCGACATCCAGGCAGGGGCGGGCCATGCCGTGGCCATGCGCGCCGTCTACTGGTACATGCGAAAGCTTGAGCGCATTCGCATGGTCCAGGCCTTGGTGGACAGCGGGCTTTCCGTCGCGCTGATCGGCGGCGACAGCTGGAAATCGGTGCTCAGGCACAGCCCTCGTCTCACTCTGCTCCCGGCCTACACCCATCAGGCGGTCGTCCAGTGGTACCGGGACGCCCGCAGCATCGTCTGCACCAACGGATACAACGGCGCCTCGGAGCGTGTTTTCGACGCGATGTCGGCCGGCGCCCTGGTGGTCTCAGAGGACGCCCCGCATCTCGTTTCCGCACTGGAACCGAGCGGCGCTGCTTTCTTCTATCGACCCAACCGACTGCACGATCGGGTGGGTGAGCTCGCAGAACTGATTCGATCCGGTCGCTCGCAGGAGATGGCCGATTCCGGGCGTCGACTGCTCATTGAGGGCCATACATGGCAACAACGGGTTGAGGCTCTGGGCAAGGTTCTTGAGCAGTTGGTGGCGCCACAGGGCTGCGCAGCCCAGGCTTGAGGGGTGGTTTGGGCCGAAACACGGAGACTCCGATGGCAATACTGACAACCCTGATTCCCGCCTACAAGCTCACATTTCTGGGCGAGGCCTTGCGCAGCCTCGCGCGGCAAACCTGGAAGGACTTCCGGGTCATCGTGGGAGACGACAGTCCCGGAGGCCGAATCGCGCAAGAGCTTCGCAGTGGCGAGCTTGCGCACTTCAGCAGGCTTCTGGACATCACCGTGCTTCCGGGTCCGGGCCAATCGGCCTTGAACCACGAAATGCTGATCGATGCCTGGGCCGGATCATCGGCTCTCGTGCACTTTCTCCATGATGATGACCTGGTGCTGCCGGACTTCTACCGCAACCATGTTCGCCTGCACTCCGCCAACGATCTGCACCTGACCATCTCGGCCCGGAGCGTTCTGGCCGATCCGGACACCGGCAGGCTTCCGTCAACCAGCCTTCCACCCGAAATGGAAGACAGCCCGCTGCATGTGCTTGAGCTTGAGGGGCATGCCTTAATGCGGTCAATCCTGACGGGCACGAGAAACTGGGTCGGCGAGCCGAGCAACATGGTGCTCAGTGCTGCCGGAGCGCTGGTCTATCCGCGCCTTTCGGGCTGCAGGGGGAATTATTTCGGCTTGATGGATCTTGGGATGGTCTTCGAGTGCGCGCGCATCGGCAGGATCGGGTTCATCCGGGACCACCTGAGCCTGTGGAGACTCCACGGCCAGCAGAGCTCTTTCGGTGAGCGTCAGTCCCACGGATGGCGTGGGATGAGGCTGTGCTGGGTGTACTACACGGCAAGGGCATGGATCGACGGAATTCTCTGCGGCGGCGACTTTGAATCGGCGCTCAAGGGCAGCACCAGATTGTGTCATTCGCAGATGCCCGAAGACCCCGCCTGGATGAGGATGAAGGCCGCGATCGGCCGTCGTCAGGAGCTGGGACTCGATTGGATGTGTCGGGCCGTGGCCGATGCCTGGCTTGATTTTCTTGCCGAAAACATTGCCCTTCGGCCCGCCGACGCTGCCGCCCCTTCGGATCAGCGGTCCGCCGTCGTTGCGTGACGCTCAGGGCTTGCCGGCGGCGTTTTTTTGCGTTCTTGATTGCTGGAGCAGCCACGATGAAGCTTGAGGAGTTGATCGAATACACCGGGAAGCCGGATCATGTTCAGGCGATCGATGCGGTTTGGCAGGATCTTGAGCGTGAATTCAGCGGCCATCACGCAGACATGCCCAAGGAGCATGCGATGCCGCGCGCCGAACTCTCGTTCCATCAGCATGTGCGGCTGCTCGGGTTCCTGGCCTTGGCCAGCGAACGGGTTGCCGGTGACATCGTGGAGATCGGGGTTTGGAAGGGAAAGTCACTGGCGCTGATGTCCAGACTGGCCGCGCCAGGCAAGCGTGTGATCGGCATCGATCCGCTCGAACTCCGGGGTCAGAAATTCGAGGCGAATTACTTCCGGGAGCGCATCTTCCCCGAGGTGACCCTCATCCAGGGCTACTCGGAGCACTCCATCCGGGAGGTGCTGAAGCTCTCGCAGCGTCTTTCGCTGCTGCACATCGATGGCGGCCATCTGGCTCGCAATGTCTTTCTCGACTTTCTCCTCTATGGGGACCTGGTCTCTCCCGGGGGCTACATCGTCTTCGATGACTACCGGGACAGTCTCTATTCCCCCGAGGTGGGTCCGGCGGTGGATCTTCTGCGCGTCGGTGGTTTCTTCAGGAAATTCAACATCCTGGGAAGCGTGGCGGGTTTCGAAAACAGCTATGTGATCCAGCGGCTGGGCTGAGCGTTGAGCGCGGATCAGGCCTGCCGGCGGCAAGGATCTGCCGATGCCAGTGCTGCAGGCGATCCGTTTTTGGCTCGGAATTTGCTTCTTGGGAATCGAGACGGCCACCAACAGGCAAACGAATGAACCAGTTCGAAGAAGAGGGCCCGAGCTTGCCCATTCCGGTCACAAGGCCCGACCTGCCGCCCCTGGAATCGTTGCTGCCTTATCTTGAGGAAATCTGGAAATCCCGGGTTGTCACCAACGGCGGTCCCTTCCATGCACAGCTTGAGCGACGGCTGGCCGACTACCTTGGCGTTGAGCATGTGGCTTTGTTTTCCAACGCCACCATTGCCCTGGTGACTGCCCTGCAGGCGCTGCGGATCACCGGCGAGGTGATCACAACGCCCTACAGCTTTGTGGCCACAGCGCATGCGCTGCTGTGGAATGGAATCTCTCCGGTGTTTGCGGACATCGACCCCCGCACCCTGAATCTTGACCCGGCTCGGGCCGAAGAGGCGATCACCCAGGACACCACGGCGATCATGCCGGTCCATGTCTATGGCGTGCCCTGCGATGTCGACGGCTTCCAGAGGCTGGCTGAGCGCTACAACCTCAGGCTCATCTATGACGCGGCCCATGCCTTCGGTGTCCAGCGCCTCGGGCACGGCAAGCCGCACAGCATCCTGCGCTACGGAGACCTTTCGATCGTCAGCTTCCACGGCACCAAGGTCTTCAACACCTTCGAGGGCGGGGCCATCATCTGCCCAGACCTGCGGACCAAGACCCACATCGATCATCTGAAGAACTTCGGCTTTGTCGATGAGACCACCGTCGTGGCTGCGGGAATCAACGGCAAGATGAGCGAGTTCAACGCGGCCCTGGGTCTGGCGCAGCTTGATCGCATTGACGGCGCGATCGCCGAGCGTGCCTACCTTGATCGCCTCTATCGCCAAGCCTTGGGTGGGGTTCAAGGCATCAAGCTGCACGATCTTCTGGCCGGCGGCTCAACCAATCACGGCTATTTCCCCGTATTCATCGGGCCCGAGTTCCCGCTTTCCCGAGACGAGGTCTACCGTCGGCTCAGGGAACAAGGAGTCATGGCGCGGCGGTATTTCCACCCGCTGATCACGGACTTCCCGATGTATCGCCGCCTTGCATCGGCTCAGCTTCCCCTTCCTGTGGCTCGTCGGGCGGCTTCAACAGTGATTTGCCTGCCGATCTTTCCGGGGCTCAAGCCCAACGATATCCGGCGCATCGCCGATGTGTTCATCCAGGCTTGGCAGGAAAAGCCCGCCGTCCAGGCGATGGTGGAGACAGGCTCCCGGAACAGGCTCGCCGAAGGCGCAGCCTCATCGGTTTGACGGCACGGGTCAATCCGGGAATCGATCACGCCAAACACACGAATTCGCCATGAGCAAGATCCTTCTGGTCGACACGAATCTTGCGTCTCTGCCGATTGCGCAGAGCCTGGAGGAGGCCGGCCATGAGGTGCACACGGTTGGCGCAAACCCCGCGGACACTCTGGCGCTGCTGCGTCAGGAACGCCATGTCCAACTGGATTACGCCCATTGGCCGGACCTGAGGCAGCTTTTTCTCTCCGGGAGATTCGATGCGCTGGTTCCCGGCTGCAACGACATGTCCTACGAGTCCTGCAGTCGCGTGGCCGAGGACCTGCGGCTGCCGGGATACGCGTCGTCGGAGGTCAGCGCGCAACTCAACGACAAGGCCGCCTTCAGGGCTCTGGCAGCCCGCCTGGGCCTGCCGACCCCCAGGGTGCTGAGCTTCCAGGAGGCGTGTCTGCGTCATGGCCCGGTGATCGTCAAGCCGGTGGACGCCTACAGCGGGCGTGGCGTCACCGCGCTTGATTCATCTCACCGGGAAGCCCTCGAAAAGGCTTGTCGGCAAGCTCAACTGATGTCCCGAACGGGCCAGTTCCTGATCGAGGAATTCGTCAGCGGTCAACTGTTCAGCCACTCCGCTTTTCTCAAGGACCAGCGCGTGATCCAGGACGCCTTCGTCCAGGAGCATTGCCAAGCCTTTCCTTATGCAGTCGACACGAGCTGGGTCGATTCCGGGCTGGCCACTGAGGTCAAGGCATCGATCCGTCATTCTGTCGAGCGGCTTGCGCGCGGCCTGAGCCTGAGGGATGGGCTTATTCACACCCAGTTCATCGCGCAGGCAGAGCACGCCTGGATCATTGAGCCCACTCTGCGTTGCCCCGGAGATCTCTACAGCCGCCTGATCGACTTGAGCCTGTCCATGCGCTATGCGGAGAACTACTGGCGTCCCTTCCTCGGGGAGCCGCCCATCGTGGCAATCCCGAAGAAACCCAACCGGGTGGTGCGGCACACAGTCACCTTTACGGAGCCGGGTTCGTTCCAGGGCCTTCAGTTCTCCAGCCCATGGCCGGTGATTGAGTTCTACCCCTTGAGTCGCGTGGGCAAGGCCCACGCAAAGGCGCCTCTGGGCCGGGCGGGGATCCTGTTTCTTCAATGCTCAACGGATGAGGCGCAGGCCCAAGCTTGCCGAGCACTGCTTGATCGCTCGGCGTTGGTCTACCGCCATGCCGAGGCGCAAGCGTTCCAAGGAGTTGCCGAATGCGCAAGCTGAAACTCGTGGTTGTTGGCCCCGGGCTGATCGGCAAAAAGCACATCGAGCTGATTGCCCAGCGGCAGGATGCAGAGCTCGTGGCTGTCGTTGCCCCTGACCGGGAAGCCAACCGGGCGGTCGCCATGCAATCCGGCGTGGCATTCCATGAGTCCCTGCGCAAGTGTCTGGCTGCGCACTCTCCCGACGGAGTGATCATCGCATCCCCCAACACATTCCATGCCCAGCAGGCCCGAGTCTGCATAGACCATGGTGTTGCGGTTCTGATCGAAAAGCCGATCACCAGCAATGTCCATGAGGGTGAGCAGTTGGTGAGGCTGGCCTCTCAAAAAGGCGCTCGGGTGGCTGTGGGTCACCACCGCGCGCACAGCCCGATCATGAAGTGCGCTCGCGAAGTCATCAGATCTCAGAGGCTCGGAAATCTGGTCACGGTCAGCGGCAGTGCCCAGTTCATCAAGCCTCGCCAGTACTTCATCGACGGCCCATGGCGAACCAGGATCGGGGGCGGGCCGATTCTCATCAACCTGATCCATGAGGTCGGCAACCTGCGTGCTCTTTGCGGCGACATCGTTGAAGTCCAGGCGATGGCCTCATCAAAGATCCGAAGGTATCCGGTGGAAGATACGGTGGTCATCAACCTGCAGTTTGCAAGTGGTGTCCTGGGCACCTTCATCTTGAGCGATGCAGCGGCTTCGGCCAGCAGCTGGGAACAGACCACGGGAGAAAACCCGTCGTACCCGCAATATCCGCAGGAAAACTGCTACCTCGTTTCAGGCACCAAGGGCAGTCTCGCCATTCCCACCATGCGGCTGAGGTATTTCCCAAACGACATCGAGCCCTCTTGGTGGAGCCCATTTTCCGAGGAGGTCGTTCCGGTGGTGAAGCGGGACCCGCTGGCCTGCCAACTGGAGAACTTCCTCGATGTCATCCGATGGCGGTGCGAGCCCCTGGTCTGCGCCGCCGATGGCCTTCAGAACCTTTTGGTGACCGAAGCGATCCGACTCTCGGCGCTGACGCGTCGATCCATACCTGTCGATGGACTGGGGTTGGCGGAGTCGGTTCCGCTCGAAGCCAAGACCTCGCCGGTTCCGATGAATCATCATGCATGCCTTTGAGCTCGAGAATCGTGTGCTCGGTCCGAGCGAGGTGGCACAGCGTCCGCCTTGGCCGGACGAGGCGGCATTGAGGGCGGTGACCGAGGAGCTCCGTGGCCTGCCTCCGCTGGTCCCTGCCGACGAGGTCATGCGCCTCAAAGCGGCCATGGCCAATGCGGCGCGGGGTCGGGCATTTGTTCTGCAGATTGGTGACTGCGCCGAGCCCATGGATGACGACGAACCGCGGCGGGCCGAAGCATTTCTGGCGCTGACCCGAGAGCTCGGTGGTGTCGTTGAAGGTCAATTGCATCTGCCTGTCATCCACCTCGGACGCATCGCCGGACAGTTTGCCAAGCCCAGATCGAGACCCTATGAAACCATCGATGGGCGGGAGTTGCACGCCTACCGTGGTGATCTGGTGAATGGCTGCCAGCCCACGGCCAGCGCCAGGGTTCCCGACTGCCGGCGCCTGCTGCGCGGCTATCGCTCCGCGGCGCGGACGCTGGCAGCGCTTCGCGCCGGGACGCCATTCAGCTATTGCTCGCACGAGGCGTTGATTCTCGAATACGAAGTGGCTTTGATGCGAAAGTTGCCCGCTCAGGATGCATGGTTCGCCGGAAGTGCCCATCTGTTGTGGATCGGAGAGCGGACCAGAAATCCCGAGGGCGCCCATGCGGCCGTCCTGGCCGAGACAGTCAACCCCTTGGCCATCAAGGTTGGCGCATCGGCAGACCCTGATGAAGTTGTGGCGCTGGTCAAGCGCCTGAACCCAGTAAATGAGCCGGGGCGGATCACGCTGATCACACGGATGGGCTCGCAGGAAATCGCAACAGCCCTGCCGGCATTGGTTGAGGCGATCGGGCGCGCAGAATTGGATGTCGGTTGGGTCTGCGATCCCATGCATGGCAACACGACTTCGGACCCTGGCTTCGGAAAAATGCGGTGCCTGGGCGAGATCTGCCGTGAAGTGGAGCAGTTCCTGCGTATCCATCGCGATCTGGGCACGATTGCCGCGGGCCTGCACCTCGAGGCTTCCTCATTGGCAAGAGGCGAGTGTTTCGCCGAGGGTGAAGTCGCCGGAGCATTCCCGCAGAGCCAGCTGAGAGATCGCACGCTTTGCGACCCCCGACTGGACTCGGCCCAGGCCCGGCGTGTGGTTGCGCTGGCCTGCCAAGGTCAGTGAGCCAGTCCGCAGGCCGAGCTGTCTGGCCATCCAAATCAAGAAAACCAATGGGAATCGAGAGACCGATGCAACAAGCTTCCTTCGCAGCCGAAATCTCCAGTCTTCTCGACCACTCCACAGGGCCAGGCTTTCGATCGATCCGCCGCGAGAGCTTCGAACGGGAGATCGCGCAAGGGGCTCCGTTGTTCGTCATCGGCAGGAACACCGAATCGAGCGCCCTGGCGTCCCGGCTCGGCGCCAGCGGGTTGGTTGATGACCGGCTCGCCGGCACCGGTTTGTGGAATGGTTTGCCAATTGTTCGGATGGATGAGGTGCCCAAGGCCGCATGGGTGGTGAATTGCTCGACGTCGATCAGTCCAGTGGATGTTCAATCGGCCCTTCAGGCCAGGTGTGATGCCAATCTGATCGCCTTGTGCGACCTTATGCTCGGCGACAACCCCCTCGTGGATCCCCCTTGGTTTGTGCTCCAACAGCGCCGGCAGGTTCGAGACCAGTTGGAGCGGTGGTCGGCGCTTCATGACCGGATGGGTGATCCCCAGTCCCGTCGGGTCCTGCTGGATCTGGTTCGCTTCAGACTGACCGCCGATGCGTCCTGGATGCAGGACTACCGGGTGGCCATCGATCAGCAGTACCTCGAAACCTTCATGGATTACAGGGATGAAGTGTTTGTCGACGCCGGCGGATACGACGGGGACACGACAGAGGCGTTTTGCCGAATCTGCCCCAGCTACAGGTCTGTCCATCTCTTTGAACCCAGCCCGAAAAATCTGAAGGCTGCCAGGCACCGGCTTCGCAACCACGAGCGGATCCACTTCTCGTCGCTTGGCCTTTCAGACGAGCCGGGCAGCCTGTTTTTCGATGGTGATGCCGGATCGGCTTCGACCGTCAGCGGCTCGGGCAGCCAGCGCATCGAGGTCACCACGCTGGACCGGGCAGTGCAAGAGCCTGTGTCTTTCATCAAGATGGATCTGGAGGGGTGGGAGCTTCGCGCGCTCAAGGGCGCGGCCGGTCATATTCAGAAGTCCGAGCCCAAGCTTGCGATCGCGGTCTATCACTGCGCATCCGACTTCATCGAAGTGCCGGCCTTCATTGACTCGCTCGGCGCAAGCTACCAACTCTTCTTGCGTCACTACACGCAAGGTTGGTCAGAAACCATTCTTTATTTCAAGCCGCTCTAGCCGGGCGATCGCCGCGTTCCTGGGTCGATCCATCAACCGGAGACCCAAAGTCAAACGCCCCACGCCTGAAGTGGCGGGGGGCGCGAGAGGCTTGGAGGAGGCGGCTTTTCAATCGGCCGCCGCTGTCAACCCTGCAGCAGCTTCAACACCGTCTGCGGTTGCGCATTGGCCTGGGCCAGAACCGCGGTGGAAGCCTGCTGGATGATCTGCGTGCGGGCCAACTCGGTGGTGGCCTGGGCGTAGTCCGTGTCCAGAATCCGGCTGCGGGACTCGCTGGTGTTCTGCGAGATGTTGGAGAGGTTGTCGGCCGCGTA
>CAYYYC010000003.1:19281-36971 GCA_964475695.1 uncultured Rubrivivax sp. | reverse complement strand
CATGCGCGAAGTTGCCGGCACCAAGATCGACGAAGCCTTCATCGGTTCGTGTATGACCAACATCGGTCACTTCCGTGCAGCATCGAAAGTGCTGGGCGGCGCGCGCGACATCCCGGTCAAGCTGTGGGTGGCCCCGCCGACCAAGATGGACGAGAGCGAACTCATCAAGGAAGGCCACTACGCCACCTTTGGCACCGCCGGAGCCCGAACCGAGATGCCCGGATGCAGCCTGTGCATGGGCAATCAGGCTCAAGTGCGCGAGGGCGCCACGGTGATGTCCACCTCGACACGAAACTTCCCCAACCGGCTCGGGAAGAACACGAATGTCTTCCTGGGCTCGGCAGAGCTGGCGGCGGTGTGTTCCAAGCTGGGCCGCATTCCGACTCTGGCCGAGTATCAGGCGGCCGTGGGCATCATCAACCAGGATGCCGCCAGCATCTACCGCTACATGAACTTCGACCAGATCGAAGAATACGCGGAGGTTGCCCGGGACGTGTCGGTGCAGTAGCCAGGCTGGGTCAAGAGGCGATCGCCTCGGCCCAGGCCAGCAGTTGTTCCAGCAGGGCCTGCTGGCGCTCGTCGGCTTCCAGAGCCAAGTCATCGATCTGTTGCTGGAACTGCTGGAGCGTGCGAAATCCGCCGCGCCCCCCGTGCAGCCGCGCCATGCGGTGCTCCAGCCATCGGCTGGCCTCATCACCATCAAGCGTCTGCGGCCAGTTTCTGGCGCGGTAGCGCAACAACAGCTCATCGAGCCGGGCATCCTCGAAGTGCGGGCGCTGCCGGGCGAGCTGTGGGCCATCCATGAGGGGCAGGCGTTCCAGGGTTCGGCGGTCAGCCCATGACAGGAAGGGGCCGCCATAGAGGCTCAGTTCAGGCTCTAGGGGCTCGGCCGAAGGCTCGCCCTTCGCGTACACATCGTTCCACGGCAATGCGTCAAAGGCCTCGAATCGAGCGAGTGCGGCTTGGGCATGCCCCAGGGCACTGGGCATGTCGATGCCCAGACGCTCGGCGCGCTCCCCACTGAGCGTGGAAAGTTGGCCGACGACGACCGGACTCTTGTTGATGTGGATGGTCTTGATCGGCAGTCGCGTCACGCCCTCGGCCAGGTCATCCCGGCGGGTGAACAGGCGCTGCCGAATGTCTTCAGGCGAGAGTTCAAGCAGCTCACAGGGGTCCTGTGAGAGGTCCCAAACGATGACTTCGTTGCTTCTGGTCGGGTGAGGGGCCAGCGGCCAGACCACGGCGAGAAAGCCGCAATGGTGCCCATACTGCCCGGAGACATGCAGCAAGGGCTGGCGCTGGCCCGAGAAGCTGCCAATCCCCTCCTGCACCCGGCGCTTGTCGCGCAGGCCCAGGCAGTAGTCGAACAGCCGCGGCTGACTGCTGCGCAGGCGGCGAGCCAAGGCGATCGTCGCACGGACATCGCTGAGCGCGTCATGCGCCGCATCATGAGCCAGCCCATTGGCTGCGGTCAGGTGCTCAAGCTTGAGCGAGGGACGGCCGTCAGGCTTGAGCGGCCAGTTCAGGCTCTCCGGCCGAAGTGCATAGGCACAGCGTACCGCATTGAAGAGATCCCAGCGGCCGCATCCGTTTTGCCACTCGCGTCCGTAGGGGTCTATCAGGTTGCGCCAGAACAGATGGCGCGTGACTTCATCATCGAAGGCCAGACTGTTGTAGCCCACGCCGACCGTCCCTGGCGCTCCAAGCTCGGCCAACACGCGACGCGAGAACTCCGCCTCCGCCACACCCTCGCGCTCGCAGGCCTGCGGGGTGATTCCGGTCAGCAGGCACGACTCGGGGTCAGGCAGCGCATCGCGGGGCGGGCGGCAGTAGAACATCACCGCCTGCCCGGTCTCGTTGAACTCTGCGTCGGTGCGGATGCCGGCAAACTGAGCCGGCGCATCGCGCCGGGTGTCGATGCCGAAGGTTTCGTAGTCGTGCCAGAAAAAGCTCAGGGCCATGGGAGGCCACGCTCCTGCGCCAGCGCCTGCAACAAGGGCCTCAAGGGGCCCAGATGCTCAACCACCGTGCGCCGCACGGTCTCCACCAGCGCCTGAGTGGCTCGATCCACCTCGATGTGCAGGGCATCGCCCGGCGCTTTGCTGCCGAAGGTGGTCAGCCTGAGCGTCTCGGGAATCAACCAAACCTCAAACCATCCACTGCCATCCGGGTCGCAGTGCGCCTGCGCCACGGTGAGGCTGGCGCCATTGACGGCGACATAGCCCCTGGCAAAGATGTAGCGCATCCATGGATCGGGCACCTGCACGCGCAGCACATGGTTGTTCTCGGGCCGACTGACCTGCTGGAGTCTGGCCAGGAAGTCCACATGGCCCGACAGCGCATGGCCCCCGACCTCCGCACCCTGCCGCGCGGCACGCTCGAGATTCACGGCTGCAGACGGCCCCAGGCGGCCCAAGGTGGTCACAGACATCGTCTGCTGCATCACATCGAAATCAACCCGGGCCCGCCGCTCGTCGAAGCCAGCCACCGTCAGGCACACGCCATCCACTGCGATGCTTGCACCGGTCTGGATGTCGGCCAGAAAGCCCTCGGGGCAGGACAGGCTGAGTCTGCGCAGGCCTTGTGAATCGGCCGTGGCGCAGACCGCGCCCACGCCCTGAACGATGCCGGTGAACATCGGCAAAGCTTATCAGCCCGAACTTCCGGCGGCCCCGGCTGATGCAAGCCCGAGCTCAGGGATGGGCCACGAAGACAACAGCGCTGCGCGCGGGGACATGGAAGCGGCCCTGCGCTTCATCCCACCGGGCCTGTCGGGCGATGCGAGCGTCGCCTGCGCGGGCGTTTCGATGCACCGGGTGCAGTTCCCAACGCAGACCGGCCTGTACCGGCAGATCCAGGTGCGACTCGTGGCCCGCCGCATTGAGCAGCACCATGACCGCCCGGTGAGGGGAACCCGGCCAGCCCAGGGATTGCACCTGCATCGCGATCAACTCCTGGCGGGCTGCAGGCCCAGAGCCGGGAAAGCTCACCCGCTCCATGATCGCCTGGGCCGTGGGCAGCCGCAGCAAGGGTGTGGACGACCGCAGCCGCAGCAAGTCCAGATGAGCGTCCCGGCTCAAGCGGATCAAATCCGGCGTGGGTTTGATCCCCGGCTCGCGCAAGCGCGGTGCCATCGCCGGCCAGAAGGCTCGGTTGTCCTGCCCCGGGGGGAGCCCTGCCCCAAAACCGTTGTCCTGCAGGCTCCAGTCCAGACGGTTGAACCAGTCACCCGAGTCGTAGCTGTTGAGGTCCATCGACTTGGAACGCAGGATTTCCTGGCCGGCGTGCCAGTAGGCCACCCCCTGCGCCAGAGCCACCAGAGCCGAACCCAGGATCTGGACTCTCGTGCGGTCAAGTGCGGAAGCCTGCAGCGGCAGCTTCAGGGCGTTGAGGTCGAACAGGGTGGGGTTGTCGTGGTTTTCAACATAGTTGACGACCTCGAAGGGCTCGGCCACATAGCCGGCGGGCTGCCCCCCATAGGCCAGGTCTCTCAGAGCGACGGTTTGCCCATCGTGCAAGGCCAGACGGAAGTCGCGCACCGATCCGGCCAGGCCGGCGCGGATCAGGTCGGCAGCCTGCGCGAGCTCGCGACCCTGCGCGCCGTTGAGCCACCCCTTGCGCGCCAGAGTCGTCGCCAAATCGTCACCGTGGCGGGTGCCCCGGGCCGCGTCGCGCAGGCGGTCGTTGAATGTGCCGACTCCCGTTCCGGGCAGGGACAGTTGAGAGGCCTGGACAAACCGCGCGCCATCAGCCACTTCGCCGAAATTCCAACCCTCGCCGATCAGGGGAATGCGGCGGCCCGCGGCAAGGTCGACAGCCTGCTGCAGAGCCAGCATCGCCTCGCGCGGTTGGTGACCCATGAGATCGAACCGGAACGAATCGATCCCATGGTGCCTGACCCAGAGCACGGCCGATTCGATCATCAGCTTGCGCATCATCGCGTGCTCGGTGGCAGTGTTGTCGCAGCAGGTGGAACGCTCCACCGAGCCGCGAGCGTCCAGTCGGTGGTAATAGCCCGGCACGATGCGATCCAGAACCGAGCGCGGGTCCTGCCCCGAGGCTGTCGTGTGGTTGTAGACCACGTCCATGCCCACCCGAAGGCCCAGACGGTGGAGCGACATCACCATCCTGCGAAGCTCAAGGATCCGTACCGCAGGGTCCGCTGCATCGGTGGCGTAACTGCCCTCCGGCGCGTTGAAGTGCCAGGGGTCGTAGCCCCAGTTGAAGCAGTCCTTGGCAGCCAGCGACTGCACCGCTGATTGCTGCCGTGGCGAGTCAGGCCGCGCTCGCCTCAGCGCGGCCAGAGGCGGGCTCAGGCAGCCGACTTCGGGCACGGTGGCCAGGTCGAAGATCGGCAGCAGATGCACATCGGTCAACCCGGCCTCGGCCATGGCCGCCAGATGGCGCATGCCGCGGCTTCTGGCGTGCGTGAACGCCAGGTACTTGCCCCGGTGGGCCCCCGGCACGGACGGGTCGGAAGCCGAGAAGTCTCTGACATGCAGCTCGCTGATCACCATGTCGACCGCGTGCGCGGGCGGGGGCGGCCGCCGGTGATCGCGCCACCCGGCAGGCATCAGCGCCTCATCGTCCAAGTTGCCGATGTAGCTGTGCTGCGAGTTCGCGGTCAGGCTGATCGAGTACGGGTCCGTCACGCGGTTGCGGACCCACCCCGAACCAGGCGCCCAGACATCCACCAGGTAGCGGTAGACATGGCCACGCAGATCCCTGGGAACATCGGCCTTCCACACGCCGCTGCGCGTCTCCAGCTCCGCCGGCAGCATCGCTTTCAAGCCCCCCCCGCCCGGGCCGTGCACACAAACCCAGACGGCGCGGGCCGTGGGTGCCCACAAAGCCCAGCGGGTGACCCCCCCCGCAACCTGGACTCCGAGTTCAGCCGGCACAGCCCCAGGGCCGAAAACCGCATCGAGAGCAAGCGCCGCCTGGACACGCTCGGCCACCAGAACACGCCGGTCTTCATCCAGGCCCAGAAGCACCTGCGGCAGGCGATGCAGCCGCCTGAGGGACGATTCATCATCGTCCTGCCCATCGGCCAGCCGCAGAACAGGGCCGCGGCCCATGTGTGAAGCCGCCTGAGCGTTGGGCAGCGCCCAGGCCTGTTGCAATCGATCGCCAGGCACGGGGCTCAGCGCCTGCAACCCGATGGCGGGGGGCAGCGCCTGCCCCAAAACCAAGGCGTCGGACACGGCGGGCTGCGGCGCAAGTGCCCAACGGGCCACGCCGGTCTGGGCCACGGCCTGGCCGATCGCGAGAGTGCGCCCGTCCAGCCAAGCCGCTTGCGCCGTCAGCTTGCGAAAGTCGACCGATGGCGGGGGAGACAGCGCCAGGGAGCTCGCCTCGGAGGCACAAGCCGTCGGTCCCGGATCGTGGGGGTGCGGGGCCGCCGCCCAGCCCTTCGAGACTGGAGCCGACAGGAGCAGGCACGCCCAAAGGGCGGCCGGCTGCAGATGACGCCTGAACCGCATGATGAGTCGCTTTTGATGAAGGCCCGAAGTGGTTCCGGGCCATGGTGAAAAGATCATAAGGCTGCGGCCAATCCTAGAATCCGCCGAAGCTTAGCCCCCGACGGTCGAAGTCCATGCGCAGTCAGCGAACCATCAACGGGCCCCTGATTCTTGCCGTGGTGGCGCTGTGGGCCGCAGCCCTCACCGGATGCGGGGGCTCGTCATCCGCAAAACCGGGCGACGGGCCTCCACCGCCAGACCCGCCGGCGCTGCCGAGCTTCGACACCTCGGCCGTGCCCATCGGCAACACCGCGCTGAGCCTGCCTGAGGGCTGGCAAAACGGCGCGTTCATGCAGGTGTTCGTTCGCAGCTACCAGGACAGCGATGGGGATGGAATCGGCGACCTCAAGGGCCTGATCTCACGGCTGGACTACCTGCGCGACCTGGGCGTGCGCGGCCTTTGGCTGATGCCCATCCATCCGAGCCAGGATCGTGACCACGGATACGCGGTCAAGGACTATCGCCAGGTCGATCCCCAGTACGGCAGTCTGGCCGACCTGGAGGCGCTCACGCGCGAGGCCGCTGCGCGCGGGATTGGCGTGATCCTGGACTATGTGCTCAACCACAGCGCCGCCGAGCACCCCGCCTTCATCAACGCCCGTGCCTCCAGAGACAACCCCTACAGGAGTTGGTACGTGTGGCAGGACTCCCCTGCGGCGAACTGGCTGGTCTTCGGGGGCTATCCGTGGAGGCAGACCGGCACCGGTTGGTACTACGCGCCGTTCTGGAGCGAGATGCCCGACTGGAACCTGAAGTCCTCCGCGGTGGAGTCCTGGCACCTGGACAACATGCGCTTCTGGCTCAACCGGGGCGTGGCAGGGTTTCGGTTCGATGCGGCGGGCCTGTTGGTGGAAAACGGGCCCGATGCCTACAACTCTCAGCCCGAGAGCAAGAGTCTGATGCAGCGCGTGCGCAGCATGGTTTCGGCCTACCCTCGCCGCTTCATGGTGTGCGAGTCGCCCGACGACCCCCAAGGCTTCGCCCTGGCCTGCGGCAGTGCCTTCGCCTTCGATCTCAATGGACGGATCCTCGGGGCCGTTCGCGGCAACGCCAGTGACATCGGCGCCGTGAGCCGCCACTTTGCGACCGCGCCGCCTGGGAGCGCAGTCTTCCTGGCCAACCACGACCTGTTTGCCGGCGACCGCGTCTGGAACCAGCTCTCGGGTGACGAAGCGGCGATCAAGCTCGCGGCAGGCACCTACCTGATGCTTCCCGGCACACCCTTCATCTACTACGGCGAGGAGATCGGCATGGCCGCAGCCGGCGGCCTCAGCGGAGACCCCCGGCTGCGAGCACCGATGAGCTGGTCGGGAGAGGCGCTCAAGGCCGGCTTCACCAGCGGCACACCGTACCGAGCGCTCGCTTCCAATGTGCTGACCCACAATGTCCAGGCGCAGCAGTCGCAGCCCGACTCGATCCTGTCGTTCTACAAAGCCATGCTCGCGCTGAGGAATGCCCGGCCCTCGATCGCCCGGGGCAGCCACGACCAACCATTTGTGCAGGGCTCGCTCATGGGCTTCACCCGCACTCTGGGCCAGGAGCGAACGCTGGTTCTGGTGAACTACGGCGCGCAACCCGCTCGAGTCACGCTGACCGGACTGCCGGCCTCGGCCACACTGTCCACACTGTGGCCCTCGGGCTTGCCCCCGGCCGGCGCCACCCTCGGGCAGCTGGAGCTGGAAGTTGCCGGACGCAGCCTGCGGGTCCTGGATTTGCGATAGGCACCGCTGCCGCACTTGAAGGGGGCAACCGCCTGCTTGGGCGAGTCGATCCGAACACTTGCCTTTCGGTGTCACGGATCCCCAACACAGGGTTTTTCCTCCCGGTCGGGTGCTTGTCGATCACCGCCTTCTTGAATATCCTCGCGCTGAAAGCGTTTTCAGGCGACCTGCTCAGCCGTCAATGAAAGCGCTTTCAAGTGACATCCCGCCGCCTGTCAGCATTTTTTGGAGAATTTCCATGCGACCCATTGCACGCGTTCGTGCCCGCCAGTTTCGATTGAACCCCCTGGTTGCCGCGTGCGGCGTCCTGGTGGGCTCAGTCACGGCTCAGGCTCAGGAGGCCAAGAAGGAAGACGCCCCCCAGACCGAGTCGGTGATCGTCACAGGCATTCGGCAGAGCCTGGAGACCTCGGTCGAGCTCAAGCGCCTGGCGCGCGGACTGGTTGACGGGATCGTGGCCGAGGACATCGGCAAGTTTCCGGACACCAACCTGGCCGAGTCCCTGAGCCGAATCAGCGGTGTCTCTGTCGAGCGCAACAACGGCGAGGGCACACGGATCACCGTCCGCGGCATGGGCCCCGACTTCAACCTGGTCCTGCTCAACGGCCGGCAAATGCCCGGCTCCAGCTTCGACGGCGGCGCCCCAAGCTCACGGTCATTTGACTTTTCAAACCTGGCCTCCGACGGAATTGCAGCCCTGGAGGTCTACAAGACCAGCCGCGCCAGCAGCCCGACCGGGGGCATGGGCGCCACGGTCAATGTGCGCACTCAGCGTCCCTTCGACATCAAGGAAACGATTTCGCAACTGGGTGTGAAGCTCGTCGCCGACGAGACCGCGCGCAGGGTCCCCCTGGAACAACAGGGCAAGAGCGCAACCCCCGAGATCAACGGCATCTACAGCACCCAGTCCAGCGACGGAACCTTTGGCATCGCCCTGATGGGAACCTACCAGGTGCGGGACTCGGGCTACTCCCAAGCGGCCGTCACCAGTGGATGGAAGACCTTTGACGGGATCAAGGACAACGACTGGGGCGGGCCCAATGCGGCTTGGGGCGGCCTGCCTCCCGCCTCGTGGAACGCGATCAAGAATCGTCCGACGGCCAATTCGATCTACAGCGTCCCCCAGAACCTCAACTACTCCTTCACCGGCGTCCATCGAGAGCGTCTCAATGGCCAGGCCGTTGTCCAGGTCCGCCCCTCCAAGGATGTGGTGATGACCCTGGACTTCGTGATGTCCGAGCAGAAGTTCCGGCAGCGCCGAAACGACATCTCCGCATGGTTCAACTACAACGGCCAGTTCGGTGAGTATCAGACCGGATCGCCCTCCTCGCCCGTGATCTATGGCGAAAACATGGCGAACTCGGATGTGGCCATGGGCGGGTCAAGCATCCAGACCAAGGTCAGGAACCAGCAGGTTGGACTGAACCTGAAGTGGAAGGCCAGCAATGCGCTGACTTTCGACTTCGATGCGCACAGCTCCTCGGCCACCTCGGGCGCCGATGGCCCCCTGGGCACCAGTGTCGTTCTGGGAACCGCCTCGATGAACCGGGGCAACACCTATGTCGACTTCAGCAACAAGTTCCCGGTGCTCAACATTCAGGGCGGCACGCTGAATCCGGCGCTGCAGGAACTGCAGGGCTCAGTCTTCAGCAACAGCTACCAGAAAAACCAGGTCGGCCAGGTGCAGACCAAGGGCAGCTGGAAGATCAGCGGTGACAGCAGTCTGGACTTCGGGCTCTCGCTGACGGATGTCAAGAATCGATCCGCCTTCGCCAATGTCCAGCGGGACTCCTGGGGTGCTGGCGCCGCAGGCGGTCCGGCTGCGATGCCGGACAACATTTGGCGGGCCGACTCGATCAGTCGCTACTTCAGCCAGATTCCGGGATCGAGCGATCCGCGCCTGTTCAACCAGTTCTTCGGATTCGACTTCGACGCCGCACGCGCGGCCGCCATCAAGGCATTGGGATCGGATGCCCTGCTGAAGGCTTCCTTCGACTTCAAGGACGATTTCCGCACCACGGAGAAGTCCCAAGCTCTCTTCGGTCAGTACAACGTGGCCTGGGAACTGGGGGTGCCGATGGACCTGGCCCTGGGCCTGCGTTATGAGCGCACCAAGGTCGAGTCCCCGAGCATCGAGTCGATTCCCACGGCGGTGCGCTGGGTGGCCGACAACGAATTGCCGATCGCCTTCAGCGGCACCCGGTCTGCCGTTCGCAGCGGCAACTACAGCTATGCCCTGCCGTCGATCGACTGGAGCGCGGATCTGACTGACGACACCAAGTTCCGGATCAGCCACGGCAAGACGATAGGCCGGCCGGGGTGGACCGCAATCCAGGGCGGCCAGACGCTGGATGGCATGGCGCGCATCGGTGGCGGAACGGGCGCTGTGGGCAACCCCGACCTCAAGCCCCTGCAGTCCCGAAACTGGGATTTCTCGCTTGAGCACTACTACGCCAAGGGCAGCTATGTGGCGGCAAGCTACTTCACCAAGTCCATCAAGGACTACAACGAAGCGATCGTCGCATCGCAGACCCCCTACACCACGCTGAGGACACCCATTGGCGGCGCCTACTACCGCCAGGCCATCCAGAGCGGCGGCTGTGCGGCCAGTGATTCGGGCTGCATCAGGCAGTACATCTTTGCCAACCTCGCAGGTGCCCCGGGCGTCGACGCGGTCAACCGGGTGATCACCGGCCAGCCCAACGATCCCGTGCTCGTGTTCCAGATGGGCACATTCCAGAACAACCTGCGCACGAGCAAGCTCAACGGCATCGAACTCAACGCCCAACACATCTTCGGCAAGAGCGGATTTGGGGTCTCGGCCAACTTCACGAAGGTGCGCTCGAACCTGGCCTACGACAACAACAAGGCGGGCGCCCAGACCGATGTGCTGGTCGGGCTGGGAGACTCCGGAAACCTCGTGGGCTTCTACGAAATGGCGGGCTTCAGCAGTCGTCTGGCCTACAACTGGCGCGGGAAGTTCCTGGTCGCCAACTTCGGCGGCGCCGAGGGTGCCCAGCCGCTGTATGTGGAGCCCTACGGCCAGCTCGACTTGAGCATGGGCTACAACTTCAGCAAGCAGTTGCGGGTGCAGTTTGAGGCCATCAACCTGACCGACTCGTATGTCCGAACCCACATGCGCAACGAAAACCAAATCGGCTCGGTGACCCAGTTGGGTCGTCGCTTCATGATTGGGGCCCGCTACAAGTTCTAGCCATGCGGTTGCGGGCGCTCCCCTGTGGCGCCCGACCTTCAAGGGCCGGCTCAGACCGGCCCGTTTTCATGGGCGAGGCAGAATTGCGAAGAGAAGCGTCATGGAAGTGGAAAAGGCCGCAAGGCGTGCTGCCGAGCAACGGCCACGGGCTCAGCCGTGCATCAACAGACTGAATGTGGGACTGCGGGTTTGAACGGGCGACTGCACAAGGTGGTCATCCTGGGCGGAGGCTCGGCCGGATGGCTCACTGCGGCGCTGCTGGCACGCGAGCACCCGGACCTGCACATCACGCTGATCGAGTCCAGCGACACGCCCACCATCGGCGTTGGTGAGGGGACTTGGCCTTCGATGCGGGACACGCTCAGGCGAATCGGCCTGTCGGAAGCAGACTTCATACGCCAGTGCCAGGTTTCCTTCAAACAAGGGTCACGCTTTGATGGATGGATGCGCGGCGAGTCAGGCGATTCCGACGACCGCTACTACCACCCCTTCATGTTGCCGGTGGGCCAGGATGAGGCCGACCTCGTGGCAGCCTGGCTGAAGACCCAGCCCGGACGTCCCTTTGCCGATGCCGTCAGCCCGTCCGTGCAGGTTTGCCAGGCTGGTCGCGCCCCCAAACAGGCCCAGACGCCGGAGTTTGGCGCGGTGGCCAACTACGGCTACCACTTCGACGCCCGGAGCTTTGGCCTGATGCTGCGAGAACACGCCACGCGGCACCTGGGCGTCCACCATGTGGTTGATCATGTGCTGGAGGTGTGCAGCCATGAAGGAGGCGACATCGCCGGCCTGTCCACCCGAGACCATGGACAGATCGCCGGCGAGTTGTTCATCGATTGCTCCGGCCTGGCCTGCAGACTGATTGGACAACACTACGGAGTCGGGCTCAGGAGCGAGCGCGAGGTGCTCTTCAACGACTCTGCGATGCCGGTTCAGGTGCCCTACGCCACGCCCGATGCGCCTGTGGCCACATCCACGATTGCGACCGCTTGGGCCAAGGGCTGGATTTGGGATATCGGACTGCCCTCGAGGCGAGGCGTGGGTTGCGTTTTCTCAAGCGCCCACGCCAGCCAGGAAGAGGCACACGCCGCCCTGGGGCGGTATCTGGAGTCCACCGGCGCTTCAGCGGCCGAAGGCACGCCGCGCCTGATCCGTTATGACCCTGGCTACCGCAAGCAATTCTGGGTGCGCAATTGTGTTGCCGTGGGCCTTTCCGCCGGATTCATCGAGCCGCTTGAGGCTTCGGCACTGGCGCTGGTCGAGATGTCGGCGCAGCGGCTCTGCGACGAGCTCCCCATGACGCGGGACGGGATGGAGACGGTGTCTCGCCGGTTCAACGAAGATTTCGGCTACCGTTGGTCCCGAGTGATCGACTTCCTGAAACTGCACTACGCGCTGTCCTCCCGCAGCGACAGCAGCTACTGGCGCGCGCACCGCGACCCGGCGACCTGGCCCGACCGGCTGCGTGAACTGCTCACACTCTGGCGCCTGCGGCCGCCGGCGCGTCACGACTTCGGGCGCATCGACGAGGTCTTTCCCCCGGCGAGCTATCACTATGTGCTCTACGGCATGGGATTTCGCCCGCAGGACACCGCGATCTCTGAGGCCAAGGTCAGGCATGCTCAGGCCTGGTTCGAGGAGTCGGACCGCCAAGCGCGCCGGTTGATCACCGGTTTGCCGGGCCATCGCGGCCTGATCGAACACATCCTCAAGGCCACGACATGACTCGCCCCGCCCTGCTCGACAACGCCACCCACCGCCACCTTCGCGTTCGGACAGAGCGCTCAGCAGCCTTGGGCGATGCCCGCAACTCGGCCTTGGCTCTGCCAGCCGAATTCCGGCTGCTCCAGGCTCACTTCCCCATCGTGTTCCAGCATGTGGAGAGCAAGGAAGGCTTCCAGCCCATTGCCCTGTTCGGCCTGGAGGAGGGGCAGAACCTCTTTCTCTCGCATGCCGGGTGGGAAGCCACCGTGGTCCCGATGGCCCTGCAGCGTGAGCCCTTCCTCATCGGCCGTGCGCAGGATGGCTCCCTGAAGCTGCACATCGACCTCGACAGCCCCCGAATCGTGCAGCCCGGAGAAGGCGACGCCGGCACCGCGCTGTTCATGCCCCACGGGGGGTTCAGCGAATATCTCGACCAGGTCGTGCGGCTGATGGAGGCCCTGCATGCTCAGGCACAGCAGTTGCCACTGTTCATTGAAGCGCTGACCGCGCTCCAACTGCTGGAGCCTTTCGTGCTGGACATCGAAGCGCCCGGCGGCAATCAGACCCGACTCACCGGGCTGTTCACGGTCAATGAGGAACGGCTTGCAGCCCTGCCCGGCTCGGATCTGGAGCTTCTGGCCCGAAACGGCCACCTCCTGCCCATCCACATGCAGATCGCCTCACTGAGCCAATTGCCTCTCCTCCTCGAGCGAGCGGCTCGCCGCTGAATTCCGATGAAAGAAGTTCCCGCCTGGGCCGGAAAGCTCGATCCCGAGGCTCCCTTCGACGAGCTTCTTGAGGCTCAGCAGCCTTGGGTGGTTCGCGGCGCCTTTGCCCATTGGCCTGTGGTGCAAGCGGCCAAGCGTTCCGATGCGGAGCTTGCGAGATACCTCATGGGCCTCTACAACGGGGTTCGTGTCGGACTCTTCCAGATGGAGCCCAAGGAGAAGGGGCGGGTCTTCTATGCTGATTCAACGCTGAGCAGCTTCAACTTCAGCCGCCACTGGGCCACCCTGGACCAGGTGCTCACCGGCTTGCTGGCGCTGGAGCAGGCGCCCGAGCCACCGGGCCTGTACGTTGGGTCCACCACGGTCGAAGCCGTGCTGCCCGGCTTTGTCGATGCCAACAGGATCAACCTCGGGCTGCGCGACTCGCTGCTCAGCCTGTGGCTCGGAAATCGCACAAGGATCGCAGCCCATTACGACCTGCCGGACAACCTCGCCATCGTGGCTGCTGGCCGTCGTCGCTTTACCGTCTTTCCCCCAAGCCAGATCCACAATCTCTACATGGGCCCCCTGGAGCCCACCCCGGCAGGCCAACCGGTCAGCCTCGTGGACTTCCACAATCCAGACCTTCAACGCTTTCCGCGCTTCGAACAGGCCCTCCAGGCAGGACAGCATGCCGTGCTGGAGCCTGGCGATGCGCTTTTCATCCCGAGCATGTGGTTCCACCATGTGGAGAGCTTGGAGTCGGTCAACCTTCTCATCAACGCGTGGTGGCGCCGGGTGCCCGATCACTTCGATTCGCCGCTGACCACACTGCGCCTTGCGCTGATGACCTTGCGCGACCTGCCGGCCCACGAGCGACGCATCTGGTCTGGCCATTTTGAGCACTTCGTCTTCGGCGCCGACCGGGCCACTTGGGAACACATTCCAGATGGCGCGCAGGGCCTGCTGGGCCCTCTGGACGAGACGCTGTCTCGTCAGGCGCGGGCACAGATCCTCAATCAACTCAAGAGATGACCACAACCATGAATAACTTTCACCGCGTTGTCATTGCCGGCGGCGGCACTGCGGGCTGGATGACTGCCGCCCTGATGGGCAAGCTGATGGGCAAGCGACTGGACATCAAACTGGTGGAGTCCGAGGAGATCGGCACGGTGGGGGTGGGTGAGGCCACGATCCCGGCCTTGCACACATTCCACAGCCTGCTGGGAATCAACGAGGCCGAGTTCATGGCGGCCACCAATGCCACTTTCAAGCTCGGCATCAACTTCGAGGGCTGGAAGGGCATTGGCCAGGACTACTTCCACTCCTTCGGCTCCACTGGAAATGACCACTGGAGCGCGGGCTTCCAGCACTTCTGGCTCAAGGCCAAGGCACAAGGACTGGCCAGCACCTACACCGATTACAACCCCGAGACGGTGGCCGCTTTCGCCAGCCGATTCGCCCATGTGCAGAACCACGGCCTGAACTATGCCTATCACCTGGATGCGGGGCGCTACGCTGCCTTCCTGCGCCAGATGAGCGAGACCTATGGCGTGCAGCGCATCGAAGGCAAGATCGCCGAGGTGGTCAAGCATGGGCCTGAAGCCGGCGCGGAACGGCTTGGCGATCTGGCGGCACTGCGCCTGGAGAACGGCAGTCTGGTGGAGGGTGACCTCTTCATCGACTGCACCGGTTTTCGCTCTCTGCTTCTGGGTCAGGCACTGGGCGTGGGCTATGAGGACTGGTCGTACTGGCTGCCGTGCGACCGCGCAGTCGCTGCTCAGACCGCCTCGGTTCGCCACGCTTGGCCCTACACAAGATCGATCGCGCACCCGTTCGGATGGCAATGGAGAATTCCACTGCAGCACCGGGTTGGAAACGGGCTCGTCTACAGCAGCAGGGAGCTCAGCGATGCGGACGCTCCGGAGATGTTGAAGAAGAATGTGGAGGGTGAGTTGCTCACCCAGCCGCGGGTGATCAGGTTCTTGCCGGGCCAGCGAGAAAAAGTCTGGGAGCGAAACTGCGTCGCCATGGGTTTGGCCAGCGGATTTGTCGAACCGCTGGAGTCCACCAGCATCCATCTCATCCAGCGCTCGGCGATCAGACTGATGCAGCTCTTTCCCTGCGGCGGCATCCAGATCGCCGACGTGAATGAGTTCAACGCCCAATCCAAGCGAGAGCTCGAGCACATCCGCGACTTCATCGTGCTGCATTACCATGTCAACGAGAGAAGCGACTCCAGCCTCTGGAAACACGTACGCGAAATGAAGATTCTTCCGAGCCTCAAGCACCGGATCGATCTCTTTCGTGAGACGGGCCGCGTGTTTCGTCCGAGCGACGAGCTGTTTGCCGAGAACTCCTGGGTTCAGGTGATGCTCGGCCAGGGAATCACCCCCCTGCGCTACCACCCTGCCGCCGACCTCATGACCGCCGAAGAGCTGAAGCGCTTCCTGGAAGAAATCCAGCTGAAGGTGCAGCGCACTGTTGCGGGTCTGCCGGCGCATCACGACTATGTGCGGCAACTCTGCTCGCCCTACCGCGCGAGTGCTCCTGGGGCTCTGCGCCAGATGGAACTCACCTCCGGTGCCGCGGCCGCCAATCCCTGAGAAACCGGTCTGCTCGCGGAGGGCCTGCGGCGTGCGGCCAAGCCGACCGGGATCAGCGCTGTTGGCCCTGCTTCTGCTCGCTGCAGGCTGCGGCTCGCCGAGCTTCACTGCGCGTCAAGAGTTCAGCACTGAGGCTGGTGCGTTCGACACCAGTGCGCACGCTGCCCATCCAAGCCCCAGCGGCCTGGACGAGCACTGGCACCACGGCGCCTTCATGGAGGTCTTCGTGCGCGCCTACCAGGACAGCGATGGCGATGGCGTGGGGGACCTGCGCGGACTGATTTCCCGCCTGGACCACCTGCAGCGGCTTGGAGTGCGCGGCATCTGGCTCATGCCCGTGACCCTGAGCGCCGATCGAGACCACGGATATGCCACCGCGGACTTTCGTCGCGTCGAGCCGCAGTACGGCACCCTGGAGGACATGCGCGAACTGCTGCGGAAGGCGCACCGCCGCGGGATCGGCGTGATCATGGACTATGTGATCAACCACGCATCGCATGAATTCCCCCCCTTCCGCCGGGCCCTGGCCGACCCGCAAAGCCCCTACAGGGACTGGTTCGTCTGGTCGGAGGAAGCGCCCACGGGCTGGGACATCTGGGGCAAGAACCCTTGGTACCAGGCACCTTCGCGCACCTGGGAATTCCGAGGCGAGTGGAAAGACCTCCCTGCGGCGCCGCCGGGGGCCAAGGGCCACTACTTCGGCACCTTTGGGGCGCACATGCCCGACTTCAACCTTCGCCACGGCCCCGCGCTCCAATACCACTTCGACAGCCTTCGCTTCTGGCTGAACATGGGGTTGGACGGCGTACGGCTGGATGCGGTCCCCCACATGATTGAAAACAGCGCGCGCGACTGGAACGACCAGCCCGAAAGCCGTGACCTGACCCGCAGGCTTCAGGACTTGGTCAAGTCCTACCCTCGGCGCTACACGGTGTGCGAGGCCACAGCCAGCCCGGAGATCTACGGCCGCGCTGATATCTGCGGCGCCGCGTTTGCCTTTGGCCTGACGGCGCATCTGGTGGCCGCGCCCAAGGGAGACGCTGCGGCCGTTCGCGCCATGGCCCAGTATTGGAAGACGGCGCCGCCGAACATGGCCACCTTTCTGTCCAACCACGACATCTTTGCCGGTCTGCGGGCCTGGGACCAGTTCTCGGGCGACGAGGCGCAATACAAGCTGGCCGCCTCGACCTACCTGCTGATGCCCGGTACGCCGTTCATCTATTACGGCGAGGAAATAGGGCAGGCCGGGCTGCCGGGGCTCGAGGGCGATATGCCGATCCGCGGCCCGATGAGCTGGGACACCCGCCCACACGCCGGATTCACCCGCGGCACGCCATTCCGCGGGACAGCGCCGAACGCGGCATCCCACAATGTGCTGACGCAGAGTGCAGGGACCCGATCCATCCTGCGCCACTATCGCGACATGCTGGCGCTGCGCAACACGCAGGCGTCGATTGCGCGCGGTTCCTGGGAGCATGCCTTTGCCGATGGCCTGGTGCTTGGATTCCAGCGCGCCTTGCCCGATGGGCAACGCACCCTGGTCCTGATCAACTACGCCACCCGAGAGCGCGCCGTGGCCATCCCTGGCCTGGCCGCAGATGCGTCGGGGCGCCTGCTGTGGGCTTCGCAGCCCAACATGGCCGGACGCCTTGGTGCCCCAGACATGACTCTCGAGCCCCGAGCCCAGCGGCTGGCGGCGCAATCGGTCCAGGTCTGGCAGCTTGGCCCCTAGCCCAGGAGGGCAAACGGGCCACGCCCGCTGGCTGCGGTGATCAGGGCCAACACCCGGCGCGATTCTTCAGAGAGCATGGACCATTGCACTCGCCAGGACCAGTTGTGTCCGCCCATGGTTCCCGGCAGGTTCATGCGATGCTCGCTGCCCAGGCCCAGCACATCCTGCAGCGGGAAGACCGCCATGCAGGCCACGGACTGCGAGGCGGCCCGGATCATGGCCCAGTGGATGTCATCGTCCCACGCGGAAAGGTAGCTTGCTGCGAAGTGGCGCTCGCCGGCGCTGGCCTTGGTCCACCATCCGCGCAGGGTGTCGTTGTCGTGGGTGCCGGTGTAGACGAGACAGTTGGGCACGTGGTTGTGGGGAAGGAATTCGTGGCTGGCGTCTGCGCCAAAGGCCTGCGACAGGATCTTCATGCCCGGAAACCCGCAGCCATCGCGCAGCGCGATCACATCGGGCGTGATCAGGCCCAGATCCTCGGCCACGA
>CAYYYC010000003.1:12829-19271 GCA_964475695.1 uncultured Rubrivivax sp. | reverse complement strand
TGGGCAGACGGCCCAACGCCTGCTCGATGGCCTCGAACAGGGCCCGGCCGGGCCCGGGAACCCAACGACCCTGGCGCGCGGTGGTGCTTGAGGCGGGAATCTCGTAGTAGCCCGCGAAGCCGCGGAAGTGATCGATGCGAAACACATCGGCCTGCGACAGGGCCCGTCGAACACGTGCCGTCCACCAGGCATACCCCTCATCGGCCATGCGATCCCAGCGGTACAGCGGATTGCCCCAGCGCTGCCCATCCTCGGTGAAGTCATCGGGGGGACAACCGGCCACAACGGTCGGCTGGCGGTGTTCATCGAGCTCGTAGAGGTCGGGGCGGGCCCAGCAATCGGCACTGTGATGGGCGATGAAGATCGGCAGATCGCCCATCAGGCGAACCCCGCGCTGCGCCGCATAGGCGCGCAACTGGGCCAGCTGTTCATCGAAACACCACTGCACAAAGGCCCAGAAGTCCATCTCGGCGCCATGGTCCTGCGCCGCGCGGTTCAGGGCTGCGACCTCCCGGTCGCGCACCGGCGCGTCCCACCGCCACCACGGCTGGCCACCATGGGCCGACTCCAAGGCCATGAACAGGAGGTAGTCGTCCAGCCACCAGGCCTGATCGGAGCGCCAGGCCTGCAAGGCCGCCCGCTGCTGCGCCGTGGCTCCCGCGCTGAATCCCTGCCAGGCCTGACGCAGCCTCGCCAGCCGCCAGGGCACGATCGCATCAAAATCGACCCGCCCGCCTGGCGCCTCCGGCGCACCGGACAACACACTCTGGGCGATCCATCCCTGCGCGACCAGCGGCTCCAGCGCCACCATCAGGGGGCTGCCCGCAAAGGCCGAGACGCTCTGGTAAGGCGAATTCCCTGGGCCAATGGGCGTGGTGGGCAACCATTGCCACACCGTCTGCCCGGCTGCACAGAGCCAGTCGACGAAGCGTCGGGCATCGGGCCCCAGGTCGCCAATGCCATGCGGGCCGGGCAGCGAAGTGATGTGCAGAAGGATGCCACTGGAGCGTTGGGACAGGTCCATCTTCAAGCCTGATTCATGTTTGAGATCCAACTCCCGGGCCATCGGTTTCGCCTTCAGCCCTCAGGCCTGAGTCAGGACCAGGACGCTGCGCCCGCACACCGGCAGCCCACCGTCCACCACCTGCGCCGATCGCGCCTGCCCGGCGTCGTCGAGGGAAGAGTCGAGCACCACCCGCCAGCGCCCCTGAAGCGCCAGCTCAGCGGGCTGCGCATGAGGGTGGAAGACCACCAGCACCGTGGGTTCCCCCGGAGCGGTGAATCGGCAGGCCAGCGAGCGCACGAGAGGATCATGCCAGTCCTGCTGCCCAAGCACGCTGCCATCGAGACCGAGCCAGTGCAGCTGCGCCGACTCCGCACTCTGGCCATCGCTGGCCGCGGGGCCAAACCATCGGTCATGGCGCAGGCAGGCGTGCCGGGCTCGCAGACCCAGGCCTCGGCGGACCAGCGCCAGCATGGGTTGGTCGATCTGACTCCAGTCCAGCCAGCTCACCTCGCTGTCCTGGCAGTAGGCGTTGTTGTTCCCGCGCTGCGTCTTGCCGATCTCGTCGCCGGCCGACAGCATGGGTGTGCCTTGGGCCAGCAGCAGCGTGGCCATGATCGCGCGCTGAACCTGGCCTCGCGCCTGGCCGACTTGGGGGTCCTCGGTCGGCCCTTCGATGCCGAAGTTGGCACTGAGCTCGTTGTCGCGACCGTCTCGATTGTCCTCGCCGTTGGCCAGATTGTGCTTGCGGTGGTAGCTCACCACATCGCGCAAGGTGTGCCCATCGTGGGCGGTGACGAAGTTGACGCTGGCGGTCGGGCGGCGCTGGGAGTGGTGGAACAGATCGCTGGAAGCCGCCAGGCGCCTGGCGAATTCGCCGCGGGTCACCACATCGGCCGGCGCCCGGTGGTTGCGCCCTGGCGCCCCATCGAGCCAATACCCGCGAACCGAATCGCGAAAGCGGTCGTTCCACTCCAGGAAGGGCCCGGGGAAGCGCCCCAGCTGATAGCCATCGGGCCCGCTGTCCCAAGGCTCGGCGATCAGGTGGACATCGGCCAACAGCGGATCCTGACGCAGGGCTGTGAAGAAGGCACAGTCGGGGTCGAAGTGGCGCTCGCGGGTTCGTCCCAGAGTTGCCGCCAGGTCGAAGCGAAATCCGTCCACGCCCAGTTGCGACACCCAGTGCCTGAGCGAGTCGAGGACGAACTGCGTCACCCTCGGCCGCCACACCGCCAGCGTGTTCCCACAGCCGGTGAGGTTCTCGCAGCGGCTCAGGTCCTCCGGCAGCAGTCTGTACCAACCCGCATGGTCCAGGCCCCGCCAGGCCAGCGTGGGTCCCTGCTCGCCCGCCTCGGCCGTGTGGTTGTAGACCACATCGATCACCACCTCCAGGCCCGCCGAGTGCAGCTCGATCACCATCTGCCGGAACTCCCGGGTGGCCGACTCCGGATCGTCCGGTGTGGTCGACCATCGAGGGTCCACACAGAAGTAGCCCAGGGTGTTGTAGCCCCAGTAGTTCGTCTTGCCCAGGCGAGCCAGGTGGGGCTCGTCGATTGCCTGCTGCACCGGCAGCAGGCACAGCGTGGTCACCCCCAGCTGCCTGAAGTGCTCGATGCAAGCGGGATGCGCCAATCCGGCGTAGGTGCCACGAAGCCGGTCCGGAACGCCCGGATGCCGCATGCTCAAGCCCTTGACATGCATCTCGTAGAGCACCAGCCGGCCGCCCGGGTGTCGCGGCCGGCTGCGGCTGAGTTCGGCAGCCTGCATCTCATCCAGAGGCTGGACCACCCTGGCCTTTTGTGCCCAGGCTTCGTTGTCGCGCCCGTCGGGGATCCGCACCCCGTCGGGATGCCCCACCTGATGCCCGTGGTGCTCTTCCCGATGCTGGTGCCGGCCCACGATCGCTCGGGCGCAGGGGTCCAGCAGCAGCTTGGCCGGGTTGAAGCGGTGACCCTGGTCAGGCGCATAGGGCCCATGGGCGCGCAGGCCGTAGACCTGCCCGACACCAAGCCCCGCAATGAATCCGGGAAAGACGCCGTCAAAGGGGCCATGAAGCCGCCAGCGCCGGGTATCCATCCCACCGGACTCGTCGAAGAGGCACACCTCGAGAGCGTGCGCCTGCGGGGCGTGGACCGCAAAGTTCACCCCACCGTCCCTGGGGTGGGCGCCCATGGGGTGCGGGAGCCCAGCCTGCGCGGTGTATTGAGACGGAGCGGCCAACATCACGAATCCCGGACCAGGATCAGGGTCGCCAGCGGCGCAAGGGTCAGCCTGAGGCTTCGAGCCTGCCCGTGCGAGGCGAACTCAGACACCTCGGCCGCGCCGCCGGGAGGCACGGCAGCCACGGCGCTTCCCCCGTATTCGGCCGCATCGGTGTTCAGCGCCTCGCGCCAGGAGCCCATGAGGTGCGGCGGCAAGCCGATTCGATAGCCGTGGCGAACCACCGGGGTGAAGTTGCACACCACGATCACCGACTGTCCCTGGCCATCGTGTCGCGCCCAGGCGTAGACGCTGTTGTCGGCATCATCGGCCACCAGCCATTCGAAGCCTGCGGCACTGCAGTCCAGGCGATGCAGCGCGGGCTGCGACCGGTACAGGGCGTTGAGGTCGCGCACAAGACGCTGCACCCTGGCATGGCGTGGATCGTCCAACAGCCCCCAGGGCAGTTCGTGGGCGTCCTGCCACTCCCAGGGCTGCGCGAATTCCTGGCCCATGAACAGCAGTTTCTTGCCGGGGTGGCCCCACATGAACCCGTAATAGGCACGCAGGTTGGCAAAGCGCTGCCAATCATCGCCGGGCATTCGCCCCAGGATGGAGCCCTTCCCATGCACAACCTCATCGTGGGAAAGGGGGAGCACGAAGTTCTCACTGAAGGCGTAGACCAGGCCGAAGCGCATCCTGTCGTGGTGCCAGCGGCGATGCACCGGATCCTCGGCCATGTAGCGCAGGCTGTCGTTCATCCAGCCCATGTTCCACTTGTAGTGAAAGCCCAGGCCTCCATGACTGGCCGGCGCGCTGACACCCGCAAAGGCTGTGCTTTCCTCGGCCACGGTGATGGCCCCAGGGCAGTGCTCTCCAATGATGCTGTTGAGCGCGCGCAGCAGGTCGATCGCCTCCAGATTCTCGCGCCCCCCGTGCACATTGGGTATCCACTGGCCCTCGGCGCGGCTGTAGTCCCTGTAGAGCATCGAAGCCACCGCATCCACCCGCAGCCCATCAACGCCGCCGACCTCAATCCAGTAGCGCGCGCTGGCGATGAGGAAATTGCGGACTTCCCAGCGGCCGAAGTTGTAGATCAAGGTGTTCCAGTCCTGGTGGAACCCTTCGCGCGGATCGACATACTCATAAAGGGCAGAGCCATCAAAGCGGGCGAGCCCGTGCGCATCGGCGGGGAAGTGCGCGGGCACCCAGTCCAGCAACACGCCCAGGCCCTGGCCATGACAGGCTTCCACAAAGCGCTGAAAGCCTTCCATCGGGCCGAAGCGCGCCGTTGGCGCGAACGCGCCCAGACTCTGGTAGCCCCAGCTGCCGTCAAAGGGGTGCTCCGTGATGGGCATGAGCTCCACATGGGTGAATCCCATCGAGGCCGCGTAGCCGGGCAGCACCGCAGCCAGCTCGTCCCACGACATGAAGCCACCATCGGCTCGCTTTCGCCATGAGCCGAGGTGAACCTCGTAAATGGAGACTGGCGCGTGGCGCTCATTGGCAGCGGCGCGCCCTGGGGGCAGCGGCAGGGGTTGCGCAGGCTGGGCCACGATGCTGGCGTTGTTCGGGCGCAGCTGCGCCGCCCGGGCCCACGGGTCTGCCCGCAGGGGCAACAGATCCCCCTGCGCGTCGTGCAACTCGAACTTGTAGAGCGCGCCGACTCCCGCGCCCTCGACAAACCCGCACCAGACTCCCGCGGCATCGCAGCGCTGCAACCGGTGCGCGCGACCATCCCAGTCGTTGAAGTCGCCCACCACGCTGACCGCGCTGGCATTGGGCGCCCAGACCGCAAACCGGGTCCCCGCAGGGCCTTGCCCCGATGCCCGCACCGGGTGGGCGCCCAGGACATCCTGGGGCTGGGGATGGCGCCCCTGGGACAGCAGGGCCAGATCCTGCGGCCCGATGGCCCGGCTCACCGCGGGGTTCACAGCGACGCCGCACTCCAGACGCGCTGGACATACTCCGTGATCGTGCGGTCGCATGAAAAGCCGCCCATGCCGGCCACATTGAGGATCGCGCGATGCTGCCACGCCTGCGGCTGGCGGTAGAGGTCGTCCACCGCACTTTGCGCCTGACAGTAGCTGTCGAAGTCGGCCAGCAGCATGTAGGGGTCGTGGCTGAGCAATTCCTGCACCAGCCCGGCGTAGCGGGACGGCTCGCTCGGGGAGAATTCGCCCCCGGCCAGCGCCTGCAGCGCACGGCCCAACGGCTGGCTGGCCTGCGCATGCACTCTCGGCTCGTAGCCGCGCCGGCGCAGCTCCTGGATCTGTTCGGCACGCAGCCCGAAGATGAACATCTGCTGCTCACCCATGGCCTGCGCCATTTCGATGTTGGCCCCGTCCCAGGTGCCAATGGTCAGCGCCGCATTGAGGGAAAACTTCATGTTGCCGGTCCCCGAAGCCTCGGTTCCGGCGGTGGAGATCTGCTCCGAGAGGTCGGCAGCCGGGATGATCGACTCGGCCAGACTGACGCTGTAGTTGGGGAGGAAAACCACGCTGAGCAGACCCTTGGCACGCGGGTCGGCGTTGATCCGGCGCCCGACATCATGCGCGAGCTGCACGATGAGCTTTGCCGTCCGGTAGGCCGACGCTGCCTTGCCCGCCAGCACCACTGTTCGCGAAACCCAGGGCAGGCCGTCGCTGCCGGCCGTGGGATTGTCGATGATGGCGTGATAGCGGGCCACCACCTGCAGCAGGTTGAGCAGTTGGCGCTTGTATTCGTGGATCCGCTTGACCTGCACATCGAACAGCGAGTGCGGATCCACCACAACGCCCAAGTCCCGACGGATGCGGTCGGCCAGACGCTGTTTGCTCGCGCTCTTGGCCTGCCCGAAGGCGGCCTGCAGAGCCAAGTCATCGGCAAGCGGGCGCAGCCCCTGCAGGGCCATAAGGTTCTGTCGCCACTGCGGGCCAAGCCGCCCGTCGATCACCGAGGACAGCGCCGGGTTGGCCTGCTGCAGCCAACGGCGCGGTGTCACGCCGTTGGTGACATTGTGGAATTTCTCGGGCCACAGTCGCGCGAAGTCACTGAATATCGTGCGCACCATCAGGTCCGAGTGCAGGGCCGAGACTCCGTTGACCCGGTGCGAGGCGATGATGGACAGGTTGGCCATGCGCAGCCGGCGCTCGCCGCGCTCATCCACCACGCTCAGGCTCTGCGCAATCCCGCCATCGCCGGGAAATCGCCGGCGCACAAGCTCCAGGAAGTGGTGATTGATCTCGTAGATGATCTCCA
>CAYYYC010000003.1:0-12819 GCA_964475695.1 uncultured Rubrivivax sp. | reverse complement strand
GATCTCCAGGTGCCTCGGCAGCAGTTGCTCGAACATCCACACCGGCCAGGTCTCCAGCGCCTCGGGCATGAGAGTGTGGTTGGTGTAGGCCATCGCCTGCGTGGTGATCTTCCACGCCTGCTCCCACGGCAACCCATGCTCGTCGGTCAACAGCCGCATCAGCTCTGCCGGCGCCAACGCAGGATGGGTGTCATTGAGGTGCACCGCATTGCGCTGCGCCAGGCCATCGAGGCTGCCCTCCTCCCGCAGATGGCGAGCAATCATGTCCTGCAGCGACGCGCTGACGAGAAAAGCCTCCTGCCGCAGGCGCAGCCGCCGGCCCTGCTCGGTGCTGTCGTCTGGATAGAGCACCCAGTTGAGCAGGTCAGCCTCGTGCTGCTGGCGTCCGGCCGCCTCGTACTGGCCGTCGCAGAACAGGTCGAAGTCGATCGGCTCCACCGGGACAGCCTGCCACTGCCGCAGCGTGGAGGTGTGCTCGCTGTGGCGCGCGGGCACGATGAAGTCGTAGGCCTGGGCCAGCACCGTGTGTCGGGCAATCCAGCGGCGCTTGACGCCCTCCTGGACAACGCGGCCGCCGAAGTGCACCGGGTAGCGCAACTCGGGCCGCAGGATCTCCCAGGGATTGCCGTCACGCATCCAGTCGTCGGGCACTTCGCACTGCACCCCGTCCACAATGCGTTGGGCGAACATGCCGTAGCGGTAACGCATGCCATAGCCGAACGAAGGCACGCCAAGCTCGGCCAGGGAGTCCAGGAAACAGGCCGCCAGGCGTCCCAGGCCCCCATTGCCCAAGGCCGCATCGCTTTCGGCCTCCAGCACCTCACCGAGCTGCGCTCCCAGGGGCTCAAGGGCTTGCCGCACAGCGTGCTCCAGCCCCAAGGCGGCCAGAGCGTTGTGCAGGGCCCGCCCCATGAGGAACTCCATGGACAGGTAGTGGACACGCCGCGAGTCCAGCGCCGCCTGCGGTCCAACGCCCCCGCGCTGCAGACGCGCGCGGTCCTCCTGCTGCGCCATCGCCCAGCGCCGCTCGAGCGTTCCCCGACAGGCGCCCGCCAAGGCGCGCATGAAGGCCGCGGGCGTCAGGGGAACGCCCTGGGCCGCCGCGATGCGCTGCGCCGCATCGAGTGCCTCGCTCAGCTGCAGGTCTGGTCGTTGGGGGGTCTGGGGTTCACGCAGTGCGGACATGGGGTCGAGTGACGGGTTTTGCGCGAATTGTGCCGACTCGACCCGACCGCTTGTAGTTTTACTACATCGGGAAAACCCCGAAGCAGACAAGCCCCTGAAAAACAACGAGTTTTCCGGCAAGCGCAAAGGCAAGAGCAGGCGATGCGGCTAGGAAAGCCTGCCCATTTCCTGGAAAATTCGCGCCAGAGCCCGGATGTACCCGCCGGCGATCGGAGACAGCAGATTGGCCGAAGTCAGACTCGAGGGCGTCCACAAGAGCTTCGGCCAGATCCCGATCCTGCGCGGCATCGACCTGCAGATCCGCGACGGCGAATTCATCGTGTTTGTCGGGCCCTCGGGGTGTGGCAAGAGCACCCTGCTGCGGGTCATTGCCGGGCTCGAGCCGATGAGCTCCGGCGATCTGCACATCGGCTCCAGGCGCATGAACGACGCCACCCCCTCCGAGCGTGGCGTGGCCATGGTGTTCCAAAGCTACGCCCTCTACCCGCACCTCAGCCTGTTCGACAACATGGCTTTCGGTCTGCAGTTGGCGGGCCAACCGCGCGAGTCGATCGAAGCGGCGGTGCGCCAGACGGCCCGAATCCTGGACATCGAGCACCTGCTGGAGCGCAAGCCTCAGGACTTGTCGGGCGGTCAGAGGCAACGGGTGGCCATCGGGCGCGCCATCGTGCGGCAACCCGCGGTCTTTCTCTTCGACGAGCCGCTGTCGAACCTGGACACGGCGCTGCGGGTGCAGATGCGATATGAATTCGCCAAGCTGCACCAACAGCTCAAGACCACCATGGTGTATGTCACCCACGACCAGATTGAGGCGATGACCCTGGCCGACCGCATCGTGGTGTTGCGCGAGGGCCGCATCGAGCAGGTCGGCGCGCCGCTGGAGCTCTACTTCCACCCCTGCAATCGCTTCGTCGCCGGATTCATCGGCTCGCCCCAGATGAACTTCATTCCGGCCACTGTGGTGGACGGGTCGCCGACGCACCTCGGTCTCGCCCTTGAGGACGGGGCGCCGGTGCGCTGCGCCATCGATGGGTCGACCTGCCGTCCGGGCCAGAGGCTCACTCTGGGCATCCGCCCGGAACATCTGGCGCTGGCTGAGCCCACAGCCCGCGAAAATGTCCTGGCGGCGCGGGTGACATTTGTGGAGTCCCTGGGCGGCTCAACGGTCGCCTATTGCGCCCTGGCCGGTCAGGAGCAGCCGCTGCCCGCCACGGTGCAGCTCGGCGGCCTGGTGGATGTGCGCAGCGGCCAGCACCTGGCGCTGCAGGTCGACGCGGCGCTGACCTACGCCTTCGATGAATCGGGCCAGGCGCTGCGGCGGCTGGCCGACCCGGCCGGACAGGCCCAACGCGCCTAGGCTCGCGCGGATGGCGACAAGCACCCTGCAGGCCGACCTCGAGCTCGCGGCCAGGCTCGATGCACGCGAGGCCGACTGGCGCCATGGAGCCGTGACCTATCAGGTCATCGTCGATCGCTTCGCGCCCAGCGCCAACCTGCAGGCCAAGCGACATCTCTATCCGGCGCCAAAGCGGCTGCGTGATTGGGCCGAAGAGCCACGGCAGGGGCAGTTTCTTGAAGCCCAGGCGGTCTGGAGCCACGAGCTGGACTTCTGGGGCGGCGATCTGCAGAGCCTGACCGCACGACTGGACCATGTGCAGCAACTCGGTGCGGATGTCCTCTACCTGAACCCGATCTGCAGCGCCTACACCAACCACAAGTACGACGCCCTGGACTATCACGAGATCTCGCCGGAATACGGCACGCGCGCCGATCTCAGGGCGCTGGCGCAGGACCTGCATCGCCGCGGCATGAAGCTGGTGCTCGACGGCGTCTTCAACCACATGGGCCGCCAGGCGCCCCGCTTCCAGCAGGCTCTGCGGGATCGGCACAGCCCTTGGCGGGACTGGTTCATCTTCGACGAAGCCTTGCCGGGTGGCGCGCGATCCTGGATGAGGGCGCCGAACCTGCCCGAGCTCAACCTGGAAAATCCCGAGGTGCAGGCGCACCTCTGGGGCCACCGGGATTCCGTGGTGCGCAGCTTCCTGCGCGATGGGGTGGACGGCTGGCGGCTGGATGTGGCCCACGACATCGGGATGGAGCTCCTGCACGCGCTGACCCGCGCAGCGCATGAGGAAAAGCCCGGCTCGCTGGTGGTGGGTGAGCTTTGGAACTGGCCCAGGGAATGGTTTGCCGCCGTCGACGGCGTGATGAACTTCAGCCTGCGCGAAATCATCCTGCGCACACTGGACCTTCGGTTGGCGGCTCGCACAGGCATGCGCATGATCGAGCGCATGGTGCGCGAATGCGGCATTGAGCCGTTGCTCAAGTCCTGGCTGATGCTCGACAACCACGACACCGTGCGACTGGCTGAAGCGCTGCCCGATGTGCCGGCTCGGCGCATGGCCCAAATGCTGCAATTCACCCTGCCGGGCGCGCCGAACCTCTACTACGGCAGCGAGCTTGGAATGGGCGGTGGACAGGACCCTGAGATGCGCGCGCCGATGCGTTGGGATCGGGCCACCGCGGACAACGAATCCTGGCGCTGGACGAGGCAGCTCATGGCGCTGCGACGCGGCCAGCGGGCCCTGAGGGTGGGAGAGTGGCGGGCCATCGAGTCTGAGGCCCTCATCGCCTTTGAGCGCCACACCGACCGCGTGGGCCAAACGGTGATCGTGCTGGCCAATCCCTCGCCGCATGCGGTGCGCGAGTCCCTGCTGCTGGCCAACTCCAGGCTCATGAACACGGCGCCGCTCAAGGACCTGCTGGAGCCCGGGCGCAGCCATCCGCCTCTTGTGGCGGGATTCCTGGAGGCCGCGCTGGATCCCTGGGAGTTCCGGGTGCTGCAGCCCGACACGGATCCCCAGGGCGGCTACACCACCTACAAGCGGGTGCGCTGAGCGGCGCCGGGGCTCGGGCCCGGCTCAGCCCTTGACGGCGCCAGAGGCCAGTCCAGAGACCAGCCAGCGCTGCGCCACAAGGAAGACCAGCGTGATCGGCAGTCCCGAAAGAATGGCTGCCGCCGCAAAGTCTCCCCAGCGGAAGTTGTGCTCCTGCACAAACAGTTTGGCACCCACGGCCAGGGTGAGCTGGTCCTGCTGGGTCAGAAGAACCGAGGCCACCGGGTACTCGATGATCGCGCCGATGAAGGCCAGGACGAAGACCACCGCCAGGGCCGGCAGGGCCATGGGCAGCAGCACCTTGCGGAATGCCTGCCAGGGCGTGGCCCCATCGACGATCGCCGCTTCTTCGATCTCGGCAGGCAGCGTGTCGTAGTAGCCCACCAGGGTCCAGATGTGGATGGCCAGCCCGCCCGAATAGGCCAGGACCAGGGCCGCGTGGGTGTTGTGCCCCAACCCGGGGAACACCGCGCCCAGGGCATCGAAGATCGCGTAGATCGCCACCAGAGCGAGCACGGCGGGAAAGACCTGCATGAGCGTGAGGCCGACCAGGAGATGCCGGCGTCCTCGGAATCGGATGCGCGAAATGGCATAAGACGCCGTGGTCGAGAGCAGCAGCGTGACCACGCCGCAAAGCAGCGCCACCTTCACCGAGTTCCAAAGCCATCTGAGCACAGGCAGGTCGGGGATGCGCATCTGCCCATCGGCGTCGGGCACTGCCATCCCGAGCACATAGCGCCAATGCTCCAGGCTGAACTCGGTGGGCCAGAGCGAACCGCTGGCGAAATTTCCCGGCCGCAGCGACACCGACAGCACCACGAGGAAGGGCAAGAGCACCGCCGCGCAGGCCACCCACAGGAAGGCGTGGGCGGCCAGCAATCGCCAGCGCTGATGACGACCCGCCACGATGGCCATCAGCGCTCCCCTGCCTTGCCGGCCTGCGCCAGGCGCATCTGCACCAGGGTGATCAGCGCGACCAGCGCAAAGATCACGGTGGAGATCGCGGCCGCCAACCCGTACTGGTTGCCCGAGTCCTGAAAGGCGATGCGCCAGGTGTAGCTCACCAGGATGTCGGTGGTGCCGGCTGGAACATCGCTGTCCAGGTGGTCGGGCCGGCCGCCGGTCAGCAGGCTGATGAGCACGAAATTGTTGAAGTTGAAGGCGAAGGCCGAAATCAGCAGGGGCGTCAGCGGCCTGATCACCAGCGGCAAGGTGATGCGGCGAAGGTTGTCCCAGGGCCCGGCTCCGGCGATGGCCGAGGCCTCGTAGAGATCCTTCGGAATCGACTGGATCAGGCCCGAGCACAGGATCATCATGTAAGGAAAGCCCAGCCAGATGTTGACCATCAGGAGCATGAGCCTTGCGAGGTTTGGATCGGAGAACCAGGCCGGGCGAATTCCAAACAGGCCGTGGAGGATCAGATTGATCTCGCCGAGATTCTGGTTGAACAGGCCCTTGAACACGAGGATGGACAGGAAAGCCGGCACCGCGTAGGGCAGAAACAGGACGACCCGGTAGACGCCCCGCCCAGCCAGCGCATCCCAGTTCAGCAGACATGCCAACAGCAGCCCCAGGCCCGCCGCGCCCAGCACCGTCAGCCCGGAGAAGGCCACAGTCCAGGCAAAGACACCCAGGAAGGGCTCGCGGAAATTGGGCTCGGAGAACAGGCGCGCGTAATGGGCAAGCCCGACGAACACCCGAAAGCCCGGCTGCAGACGGCTGCCGTCCTCGGCCGTGAAGAATCCAGTGCGACCGTCCGGTGCGAACCGCCTCCCGGTGGAACGCTCCAAGAGGGCGCCATCGGCCTGGAGTCCGTAGATGGGCTCGGTGGCCGCCACTTCGCGCAGGCTGACCAGGCCCAGGCCCGGCGAGCCGTCATCAGGCTTGAACTCAAGCGGCAGCAACGCGTCAAGCCAGTCCACGCGCCGCGCCGCGCTGGCCCTGATGGCACCGTTCAGCGCGGTCGCGGCGTCGGCCGTGGCGCTCAGGGGCACCGAGGCAGCGGACCCCGGAGAGAAGGCGGGCGACCACAAGGCGTGCCCACCGGCCTCCAAAGGCTCGACCCGCACGATCAGCTCACCGGCACGCTCCCACAGTTCAAAGGGCCGTTGGCTGGCGGAGTCGACCTTGCGCTCCTGCAGCAGCTGGCGGCGTGCCTCATCCTGGCTCACCAGGTTGCGGGAACTCTGGTTGGTCAGTCCCATGCCGATGGTGTAGAGCATCGGAAAGGCCACGAAGAGCAATGCCGCAGCCACCGCCGGAAACAGGTAGCGCATCGCGTGAGTGCGGCGTGACCCGTAGGCCCAGACCGCCAAGGCCGTGACCCCCAGCAGGACAGTGGCCAGCAGCGACTGACCGGCCGCATGCACGGCCATGACCATCCACAGCCCGAGCGCCGCAGCCGCCCCAGGAACGACCCAAGTCCTGACCATGCCCTAGGACCTCATCCGCCGGGCCGCGGCCTCCAGCGCCGACTTCGCATCCTGACGGCCTTCGGTCATGTTTGTCAGAGCCGTCTTCATGGCCGACCAGAAGCGCCCCATCTCCGGATTGCTCGGCGTCGGAACTCCGTCCTGGGCAGACTCCATGATGGTTCGGATCCGCGCATCGGTGGCCAGCTCGGCAAAGTACCGACGGCTTGCCACCGCGCCCAGCGGCTCGGCCGCATTGAGTCGCCTCAACCCCTGCGGCGAGAGCAGATGGTGCTCCACGAGTTCGGCACACAGCTCGCGCTGGCGGGTGGCTCGGTTCACCATGATTCCCTTGACGCCGACGAAAGGCACGCAGGGGCGGCCCTCCAGGAGCGGCAGTCGCGCCACGCCAAAGTCGATGCCGGCGCGACGAAGGTTGACCCACGACCATGGGCCGTTGATCATCATGGCCACCCGCCCCGAGGCCATCGCCGCTTCCATTTCTGGATACCCGCTGCCCGCCGGCATCAGGCCCTGTCGGATCAGCCGCTCAAGCCACTGCGCTCCGCGCAGCGCGCCGGGGTTGGCCACCCCCACATCCTGAGCGTCGATGCTGCCGTCGGCACGGCGGCCGAAGGAATAGCCGCCGTGGGCCGCCAACAGTGCGAAGGTGAAGTAGTTGTTGGTGTAGTCCCAAAGGATGGCCCGGCGTCCCTGCGGCCGCAGCCTTCGGTCGATCTCGAAGACATCCTCCCAGCTCCTGGGTGGCCGCTCCACCAGCGCCCTGTTGTAGACCAGCGTGATCGCCTCCACGGAGATGGGGTAGCCCCACAGCCGTCCCTGCAGCGAAAACCCCCGCCAGGCCAGCGGATCGATGTCCTGCAGCATTTCCCGGCTCGGGCTGACCGAGTGCAGAAGGCCGCCGGCTATCCATTCGCCAATCCGATCGTGGGAATAGACATAGACGTCGGGGCCCTTGCCCGCTGCAGCGGCCTGCTGAAACTTCGCCGGCCCCTCATCGGGCGTCTCCACCACGACGGCCACGCCCGTCTCCCGCGTGAAGCCGGCGCCAGACTCCCTCAGCGCCCGGGCGCCCTCGGGGGTGTGCCAGACGACCAGCGGCGGCCGCGAAACACCTCCGGCGGCGCAGGCCAGACTTGCGACCGGCAGGCCTGGAGCAGCGGCCAGACAGCGCAGGAGCCGACGACGCCCGAGGGATGGCCCGACGTGCATGTCAGCAGTCCGGCCCCATCACAGGCGAGCGAGAAACTCGTCGTGCGAGGGCATGACATCGACGCACTTGGCGATGACATCGCGCACGCTCTGCAGATACTCGGCAATCTCCTGCTCGGGCAACAGGTCCACCAGAGGGTGGTAGGCCTGCGGACGCAGCCCCTGGCCGTGCATCACCTGCAGCCAGCCGACCTCGGAGAAGAGCTCATTGGATTCCCTGAAGATGCGGCCGCAGGACTGGTAGAGGCCGATCCTGCGCTCCAGGCTGGCCGGGATGGCCATCTCGCGACACTGGTCCCACAGCGGCTGGCCCACACGCTGGTTGAGGTGGTAGTGCAGGATGATGAAGTCCCGGATCCGCTCCCATTCGAAACGCGCGGCGCGGTTGTGCTCATCGATGTCGCAGTCGCGCGTTTGAGCGCCGGGAAAGAAGTCCAGCAGCCGGGCAATGGCGGTTTGGATGAGGTGGATGCTGGTGGACTCCAGCGGCTCCAGGAAGCCCGAGGACAGGCCGATGGCCACGCAGTTCTGATGCCAGGGGCGGGTTCGAAAGCCGGTCTTGAAGCGCAGCGTCCGAGGCTCAGCCGTGGCCGGGCCGTCGAGGTTGGACAGGAGCTGTTGGGTGGCCTCGTCCTCGGAAATGTGACGGCTGCAGTGCACGAAGCCGTTCCCCGTGCGGTGCTGCAGCGGAATGCGCCACTGCCAGCCCGCCTCGCGAGCGGTCGAGCGGGTGTAGGGTGTGACCGGCTTGACCGACTCGCAAGGCACCGCAATGGCGCGGTCGCAGGGCAGCCAGTGCGACCAATCCTCGTAGGGAACCTGCAGCGCCTTGTCGATGAGCAGGCCGCGAAAGCCGGTGCAGTCGACGAAGAAGTCGCCTTCGATGCGCCGGCCATCCTCCAGCGCAATGGCGGCGATGGGCCCGTCGTCACCGGCCCGGATGACCTCGGAGACCTTGCCCTCGACTCGGGCCACCGAACGCCCCTCCGCCTGCCGGCGCAGGAATGCCGCGTAGAGCGAGGCGTCGAAATGGTAGGCGTAGGCGATCTGCGCCAGCGGCGAATTGGGCATGTCGTCCGGCGGCGGCATGAACCGATTGCGGCTGCAGGCCACGCGCGTGATCGAGAACTCGCCGATGTCCGGCGCCTTGCCCTGCGCGTGCAGCTTGCGCCAGTACTGGTCGAAGGGCACAGTCCAGAGGTCCTGCCCGATCGGGCCGAACCCATGGATATAGCGCTCGCCCGGGACCGACCAGCCCACGAATTCGATGCCCAGCTTGAAGCTGCCGCGTGTCTGCCTCACGAACTCGGCTTCGTCGAGCTCGAGAACCTTGTTGAAGCGCTGGATCATCGGGATCGTGGCCTCACCCACCCCCACCGTGCCGATCTCCTCGGACTCGATGAGCGTGATCTCGAGCCGCTGACGCAGCACCTTGGACAGCGCCGCTGCAGCCATCCAGCCGGCGGTTCCCCCGCCGACGATGACCAGTTTCTTGATCAATTGCGTGTTCATGAATGCAAGAACCCCCCGAGGATTCTCATCCATCGGGGGGCAAGGCGTTGGGCTCAGGGAAATCAGAACTTGTAGTTCACACCCAGCATGTAGGTCCTGCCGAACTTGGCGCGGTAGGTCACATTGTCAGGCGTGTTCTCGTACTGCTTGAACTCGGTGTTGGTCAGGTTGTTGGCCTGGAACAGCACCGACAGCCCCTTGAAGTAGCCGCTGCCGATCTCGTAGCCGATCTGGGTGTCGAGGATGGCTTCCGGAGCGATGAACTTCGTGGTGCGGTTGGCAAACACATCCACCACCGAGCCCACGAAGGCCGAGCGCGAGCGGCGTGCCACGCGGGCGGAGAACCCGCCGGCCTCGTAGTAGGCCATCAGGCTGGTGACCTGACGCGACAGTCCCGGCAGCGGCATGCTCGCGGAGCTTCCGCCGGCGGTGTTGGGCAGCTTGACCGAACTGCTGGTGTTGGACATCGAGGCCACCACGCCGAAGCCCTTGAGCGCAGGCGTCAGCAGGTCCAAAGGCAGGGAACCCGTGAGCTCCACCCCCTTGATGCTGCCGCCCTTGCCGTTGATCGGCATGGAGAACTGGCCGATCTTCGAGGGGAAGACCACCGTGGTGGGCAGCAGGTACGGCGTGAAGTCGAAGTTGGCGTTGGTGTAGTTGACGATGAAGGAGTCGATGTCCTTGAAGAACGCCGCAGCCGCAAAGTAGGCCTTGTTGCCCACATACTTCTCAAACGAGACATCCAGCGCCGTGGCACGGAAGGGGCTGAGCTTGGGGTTGCCGCCGTCTCCCGTGTAGATCTGCTTGCTCGTGTCGATGCTGAAGGTTCGCGACGCGCGCATGGCCTCCATGTCGGGGCGAGCCACCTGCTTGCCCAAGGCCACCCGCAGAAGGTTGGAGGAGCCCAGGTCGAAGATCAGGTTGCTGGTGGGAAGCACATCCACATAGGTGCGGCCCTCGGTCACAAGCTTTTGTGGCGGCGTGAGCGTGGAGCCGTTGCTGTTGTCCAGCGCCGTGGCGGTGGACGACTGGTCGACACCGGCCACCGAAATGCCCAGATTGCCGCGCACCGGCAGCCCGAAGAGCTTGCTGTCCACATCGGCCTTGAGGTAGCCGGTGAGCAGCCGCTCGTTGACTTCCCAGTCCTTGTTGCGCGGGTCAGCCTGCTTGCGCTCCACGTAATTGAACACCTGGCTGCCGTAGGCGAACATGTCCCACTTGATCACGGGGATCATGCTGGCGCCCGCATACCCGATCGAGGGGTTCGGCACATTGACCGCAGCGAACTTGTTGGTCTCCGAGCCCTTGACCGTGAGGTAGTACTCGTTGTTGTTCTTGTCCTTGGTGCGGTCACTGAGGTTCAGGCCCACATCGATCTGCGAGAAGAAGCCGCCGTCGCCCAGATCGATGAGCGAGCTGAGCTTGGCTGTCTTGGTGACTTCGTCGATCTTGGGGTTGTTCAGGTATCCGGCCTGGGGGATCGAACCGCCCCATCCCTGCGGATCGGTCAACTTGATGATGTTGGGATCGGCAAAGTTCAGGCTGCTGGAGTACTTCGCACCCGATCCGGTGAAGGAGATCGAAGTGAGGTTGGTGGCGCCTGAGGCAGGAACCGGTCCCACGGTCGATGCCGTGGTGTCGAACTTCTGCCAATCACGGGTGGCCGACGAGTAGCCGAGGTCGAGCAGCGCCGAAACCTTCGGCGAGAGCTTCATCTTGGTGTTCCAGCCCATGGACTTCAGGCGGTCGTCGGACTTCTGAGGGTCGTTGCGCGCGAAGGCACGGACTTCGGTCCAGGTGCCGCTGACCACCTTGCCGCCCACCACATTGGTGTTGATCAGCCCAGGAGCGCGGTCGTAGGGGGAGCGATCGCCCCAGGCGTCGTTGAGCGGTCCGCCAAAGCCCACCCGATCCACCCCGGTGATGAACTTCGAATAGAACAGGTCAATCTTGCTCGTGACATTCTTGGAAGGCCTGAACTCCAGCACGGCCATCATGCCGTCGCGGGTGCGGGTGTTGACATCGGTGAATTCATTGAAGCCGTTGTGCGGCACCGAGACATTGGTGCCATTGAGGTTGAATTCACCCGAGCCCCAGCTGTCGAAGCTGGTCTGGCCGCCGCTCTTGCCGTCCAGCCGGGCAAAGCCCAAGGCCAAACCGATGGTGCGGTCGGCGAACTGGTCGATGTAGGACAGGCTCAGCCGCTTGCCGCTGCCGGTTTCGGACAAGCCGACGCCCGTGCGCTCGTTGCGCAGGTTGACCGCCACGCGACGCCCATTGACCGACAGCGGGTCCAGGGTGCGCAGGTCGATCGTTCCGGACAGGCCCTGACCGGCCACATTCGACACCGGCGTCTTGTAGATGACCACCGAGCCCAGGAGCTCCGAGGGGTACTGGTCGAACTCCACGCCGCGGTTGAAGCTGGTCGTGCTCTGCTCCCGCCCGTTGAGCAGCGCGGTGCCGAAGGTCGAGGGCATGCCGCGCAGGCTGACTTCCTGCGCACGCCCGGTGTCACGATTGCGCTGCGCGGTCACGCCGGGCAGGCGGGCAATCGCTTCGGCGATGCTGTTGTCGGGGAGCTTGCCGACGTCCTCGGCATTGATGACCTCGACGATGTTGTCCGCATTCTTCTTGACGCTGATGGCGCTTTCGATGGCGCCGCGGATGCCGGTCACGGTCACCTGCTGGTCCTGCTGGGCTTGCGCCTGGCCAGCCGACAGCGCCGCCACGGCCGCCACTGCGGCGGCAGTGGGTGTCAGCGCTGTGCGGAAGCGGTTGCGACGGCCCTGGACGTTCGATTCGCTCATGGGTTTGTCTCCTGGATGCTGCAACAGTAGAAGTTGTCACGGGCGGGACAAACCCCGTCCATGCCACCCACGATTCTGTATTAAAACTACAAAACGCCCTTCCTAGGGGAACACCTAGGTGCCTGAATGCAACGCGCAACAGCCGCTTCATGGTCGCCTCCACCCCCGGGTGAAAACCCGCATTCGGGGTCGATGCCGACGAGGGGTGTCAAGCGCCGGCACAACCCTGGGAGAACCTTGTAATTTAGGTACATTTCGAGCCCATTCCAAGAGCGTCGAATGATCCGTCAAATCCGTCGAAGGCCCTTTGGCCGTGCGTTGTGCGCCGCGCTTGCATGGGCCGCCGGCCTGACGGCGCCCGGGGCCCTGGCAGGGGGGCCGACGACCCTGAGCGCGCCGAAGGCGGCCTCACCGGTTCGCGCCGCGGCGCCGCTTCTGCTGCACGTGCCCTCGCCCGACTGGCGCGACCAGGTGATCTATCTGGCCATGATCGATCGCTTCGCTGATGGCGACCCCACCAACAACGACCAGGGACACGGCGAATACAACCCCAGCCTGGCCAGTCGATTCAGCGGCGGAGACCTCAAGGGCCTGCGCGACCGGCTGGCCTACATCCAGGGCCTTGGGGCCACGGCGCTCTGGATCACCCCTCCGGTGGCCAACCAGTGGCTCAACCAACAGGCCAGCTACGGCGGCTACCACGGCTACTGGGCCGAACACTTCATGAAGGTGGACCGTCATTTCGGCACGCTTGAAGACTATCGGCGCCTCTCC
>CAYYYC010000002.1:24367-40515 GCA_964475695.1 uncultured Rubrivivax sp. | reverse complement strand
GCATGGAGTCGGAGAGCGGGCTGGACTTCAATGCCGACAAGACCATTGGGGACAGCGTGGCGGCGATCCTGGCCAGTCCGATCAGGGACGCGGATCAAAGCGGGAAGATCGAAACCGGGGAGACCGAGAAGGGGCCGCAGCTGGTTCGACTGTTGTCGGGCGGTGTGGCGGTGGACTTCGACGGCACGGCCACGACGGGGGCGGGCGGGCAGTTTGCTGCGCTCAAGCTGTCCACGGGGGCCAACTGGGTGCCGCCGCTGACGGCGGCGGGCTCGTACCTGGGCGTGGTGCCCACGGGCACGGAGACAGCCCCCAAGCTGATGGTGCTGGAGCGCACGGGGTCTGGGGCGACGGCCACCTACAAGGGGTATGTGTTCTCTGAGAGCACGCAAAGCCCAGGCACCTTCGTGCTGGGAGCCACCACCGGCCAGGTGCTCACGCTGACAGACCTGCTGCGCATGGAGTCGGAGAGCGGGCTGGACTTCAATGCCGACAAGACCATTGGGGACAGTGTCTCGGCGATCCTGGCCAGTCCGAGACATGATGACGACGGCGATGGAAAGATCACCTCCGCAGACACGAGCAAGGGCGCGCAACTCGTCAGGTTGGCCTCAGGCGGTGTGGCGGTTGATTTCGACGGCACGGCCACCACAGGGGCCAGCGGGCAGTTCGTCAGCCTCAAGCTTTCGACCGGGGCCAACTGGGTGCCGCCGCTGACAACGGCGGGAGCCTATCTGGGGATTGTCGAGCGAGCCGGCACGGGCACCCTTCTGGTCTTGGAGAGAACGGGCACAGGCGCGACCGCCACTTACAAGGCCTATGAGTTTCAGGAGGCGTTCAATGCGGCGGGCGATTCTCTTGGGGCTGCCACGCTGCTGGGAACCGCCGCCCAGACCCTCAGTGCAACCCAGTTGTTGTCCCTGGAGTCGATGGCGGGCCTGGACTTCAATGGTGACGGAAATGTCGAGTTGCCCAAGGTCCTGATCGGAACCTCGGGCGCGGACACGCTGGTCGGCGGCGTCGGCAATGATCTCTTGCGCGGGGGCGATGGCAAGGATGTGATGACCGGAGGCCTGGGCAGTGACGTGTTCGACTTCAGTGATCTGACAGACAGCGACAGTTTCGTTGGTGTGGTTACCGATGTGATCACCGATTTCAATGTGCTTGAGGATGAGTTGATGCTGGACCTTGGAGGCTCCTACGGGCTGAGGGTTCTGGGCAGTTACGGCTCGGTGATGAATTTCGCCAAGGCGGCTGACAAGCTTCTCAATGGAACCGTCAAGGTGGTTTATGGCAAGGTTGGGAACGACAGCTACATCGCAATCGATCAGAACGGAACCGGCATCACCTCAATCATCCAACTCGTGGGCGTCAAGGAGTTCCCGTCGATCAGTATTCCAACTTGACCGTTCGCGGCGGCCCGATGACCGCCTGGCACGCGTGATGGGCTTGAGGTGAACGGCATGGAGCGGACTTTTCTCCATGTGGGTTGTGGGTCTGCGTCGCGGAAGAACACCACTCGAGGCTTTGTTGTTGACCCCTGGCGCGAGGTCCGGCTTGACATCAACCCTGATGCCAAGCCGGATGTCATCGGAACCATGACCAACATGGTTGGCGTGGCAGATGAGTCCGTCGACGCCGTCTTTTCCAGCCACAACATCGAGCACCTCAATGCGCATGAGGTTCCGGTGGCGTTGCGGGAGTTTGCTCGCGTTCTCAAGGCTGATGGGTTTGTCGTGCTGACCTGCCCTGATCTTCAGTCGGTCTGTCGTCTGGTGGCCGAGGAGAAACTGCTGGAGCCCGCCTACATCTCCAATGCGGGGCCGATTTCACCCCTCGACATCCTCTACGGGCACCGTCCCGCCCTGGCGCAGGGCAACAGCTTCATGGCCCACCGATGCGGCTTCACCAAGTCGGTGCTTCAGGGCGTGCTCGCCGCGGGCGGTTTCGTGCAGACCATGGTCATGCAGCGCGAGGCTCCGCACTTCGACCTTTGGGCGATTGCGCTGAAAAAGCCGCTTCAGGAGCAGGAGCTGCGATCGCTCGTTGATCTGCATTTCCCGCAGGAACAACGCACCACCATATTTGTTGGCGGCTAGGCGCCGACTTGAGTCGGCGCCACTGCAATTGAGTTTGGCCGCTCCCATGACCGATCAAGCCCGGCCCAGCCCAGCTCCCGATGTTGCCGAGCGCCTCAAAGGGCTCGATGCGCTGCTTCGAGATGAGCCCGGAAATGTCAGCGCGCGCCTGGAAAGAGCCGCTGTGCTGCGGGCTCTCAAGCGCAACGAGGAGGCCGTTGCGGACTTCGAGCAAATCCTGGCCATTGAGCCAGACCGGTTCGATGCCCGAGCCAACTTGGCCAATGCCCAGCGCGACCTCGGCAGGTACGAGCTTGCATTGAGAGGCTATGACGAGTTGCTCGAAAGGCGGCCTGACATGCCTGAGCTGCACCTCAACAAGGCCGTTGCGTTGCGTCGTTCCGGATCGTTGGATGCTGCACTGGCCTGCATTGAGGCGGCAGCATCCCGCAATGATCGCCTGGCTCATCTGCAGTGTGAGCGGGGGCACATTCTTCGTGACCTCAAGAGAGTCGATGATGCGCTGGCTGCATACGGTCAGGCCGTGACACTCGATCCCTCAATGGCTCAGGCGTTCAACAGTCGAGGCAATCTCCACAAACAGATTGGGCGCGTTGCTCTGGCGCTGGAAGACTACAACCGGGCGTTGGAGGCCATGCCTCGTTTCGTCGAGGCGCTCAACAACCGGGCGAATCTTTTCAGAGACATGGGGCACTTCGCCCAGGCTCTGGCCGATTACGACAGTGCCCTGTCTGTCGACCCGGGCCGTGTTGAGGTGATGATCAACAGAGGCAATGTTCTTCGGGATCTCAACCGCCATCAGGATGCGCACGATGCGCTGGCGCAGGCCATCCGAGTCAAGCCGGATGTTCCCCAGGCCCATCTTCACCTGGGGAAGGTTCTTGCCGATGTCGGCAAGCCCGTGGATGCGATCGCCAGCTTTGATCGTGCGATCGACCTCAAGCCTGACTTCTGGGAAGTCTGGTTCTACAAGGGGAGCGCTTACAGAGAGCTTGGGCGGCATCGCGAGGCCCTCGACTGCTTTTCGCGGATCAACAAGGCCACGGCGGACGAGGTGAATTTTTCCGCCCTCGGCAACTATCTGTTCTCGATGAACCATGCCGACGAATGTTCGCCCCAAGATTATCTGGAGCAGGCCCGGATCTACGGCCGTTTGGCCAGGCGGTTGGTGACGGAGTCGTTTGAACATCGGAGTTCCGGCCGCAAGGAAGGTCGAATCAGGGTGGGGCTTGTGTCGGGTGATCTGCAGCGGCACCCGGTCGGCTACTTTCTCAAGAATGTCCTTCCCCACTTTTGCGCAGAGCGTATCGAGCTGCACGCCTACTCAAATTGCCCTGTCGAGGATGAGCTCACGGCGTTGCTCAAGCCCTGCTTTGCGAAGTGGAATCTCGTGGCGAGTCGCTCGGACCACCAGGTGGCCCAGCAGATTCATGGTGATGGGATCGACATCCTCATCGACCTGTCCGGCCACACCAACAAGAGCCGCGTCAATGTCTTTGCGTGGAAGCCTGCACCGGTCCAGGCTTCGTGGCTTGGCTACTGTGCCTCCGCAGGCATCGAGGAGATCGACTATGTGATCGGGGACGCGGTGGCCACCCCATCCCAGGACGAAGGCCATTTCTGCGAAAAAGTCTGGCGACTGCCCGAGAGCTATTTCTGCTTTTCGCCCCCTCAGGAGGATGTGCCCGTGACCGACCTGCCGGCGTTGCAGAACGGTTTCATGACCTTCGGCTCATTCAACAAGCTCTCGAAGATGACCGATCGGGTGGTTGAAGTGTGGTCGGGCGTCCTCCACGCGGTGCCCGGGTCACGCCTGTTTTTGAAGTCGCCGATCCTCAGCGACGCGGAAACTCGGCGGATCACACTGGGCAGGTTCGAGGCGCATGGCATTGAGCCAGGCCGCCTGATCCTGGAGTCCGCAGAAAACTATCGCGCCTATCTCGGCGCCTATGGGCGGGTCGACGTGATGCTCGATCCCTTCCCCTACCCGGGTGCCACCACCACCCTGGAGGGGATGTGGATGGGCGTTCCTTTCATCACCATGGCCGGAAACCGCTTCCTGGCTCGAAACGGCGAGACGATCGCCGTCCATGCGGGCCTGCAGCCGTGCATCGCCCGCGATCCCCAGGACTACATCGACAAGGCACGAGCCTTCGCGGGGGAATTGCGAGGACTTGCCCTGATGCGCCGGCGGCTCAGGGGTCGCCTGCTGCAGACTTCCCTGTTTGACGGCAAGCGATTCAGTGCGCAACTGGAGCAGGCGCTGCACGAGATGTGGCAGCGCCACACCGAGTCGGCTCAGTAGCGGGTCGTCAGGTCCAGCCAGGTTTGCGGGAGCAGGCGAATGAAGGCCGCTTCCAGGAGCTTGTCCATCCCGCTGAGGATGGCCACGCCCGTCAGGGCCAGGAGAAACGCGAACCCGCGCCGCATCGTTTGGCCGTGCGCAACAAGCCAATGTCGCGCCGTGAGGAACCCGGCGCGTGAGGCGTAGGCAACCCCCACCAGGGGTGAGGCAGCCCCGAGCCCGAAGGCGCCCAGGATCAGCCCGCCGCGCAGGACCCCTCCTTCGCTGGCCACCAAAGTCAGCGCGGAGATCAGCAGCGGGCCCGAGCAGGGGGCCCAGACCAGCCCCAGGACCGCGCCCAGAGCCAGGGCGCTGACCAGGCTGCGTCCAGACAGTTTCGAAGACACGGACTGGGCGCCGGAGGACAGCGGCGTCATCAACAGAGAAAAGCCATCGTTGAGGCGGGGCACCAACATCACGACAGCCAAAGCGAGCAGAAGAACGCCCCCAAGCGTGCGAAAGCTGTCGTTGTCCAGACCCAAGCCGGCGCCCAGGGTGCCGATGAACATTCCCAACGCCGCGAAACTGGTCGCCATCCCGACGCCCATGGCCACCGGCGCCAGACGGGAGTCTTCCAAGGCGCCCGCCAAAACAAGGGGAAGCAGCGGGAAGACGCAGGGGTTGAGTGTGCTCAGCGCGCCGGCCAGCAGTCCCAGGCCGACCTCGGCCACGGTGGCGGTCATCTCAGGGAGCCCTGACTGCCGCGATCAGCGCGGCACGGAGCTTGTCTGCGGAAGTCTCTCCGCCCACGCGAGCCACTTCAGTGCCGCCCCTGAAGACCAACAGAGTGGACTGGGCGGGCACACGCAGGCGGCGGCGCAAGTCCTTTTCCTTGTCGTAATCGGCCACCAGCAGAGTCACCTGGGACAGGGAAGGCTCCGTCCGCAGCGACTGCAGGGCCTTTTCCTGTGTCTTGCATGTGGCGCACCACTCGGCATGAAAGTGCACTCCCACGGGCTTGTTGGACGATTGAAGGCGCGCAAGCTCCTGGGCGCTGTAGGGCTGGATCTCCAGAGCCCAGGCGCATCCGCAGGCCAGAAGAGCGCAGACGGATGCGAACAGCCCTCGAACCAGTGAGGCCAGCGCTGGGGGATGCAGGGTGTGCGAATTCATGGGGCGATCTCCCTGGGTTCGAGTCGTGCGGAACGGCTGTGGCGATGGCCGGCGCTGTGCTGATGCAGATCCGCATAAGGGGCGGGCCATCCGATCAGCGAGCTGGCCACCTCGCAGCGGCGGCGCAGGTCGAGATCGTCCTGGCCACCCAATTGCAGCACGCCATGGCGGCAGCTGCCAAGCCATTTGAGATCCCGGGCCAAGCCTGCTTCGCTGCGCGGATACTCCAACAACTGAGCATCGGGATAGGCCGACTGCAGAAGTTGAAGTTGACTCCTGTTGGGCCGCATCAGTCGTCGAACTGGATCGAAGCTTCGGTAGACGAAACTCGATGCCACCCGCCAGTGCGGGACGGATCGATGCAGAAGCGCAGGGTCGCGCCCATGCGCCAGAGCCAGACCGACTTCATGGAGGTTGACGCCGTCAACCCAGCGGTAGAGGGTGGAAAACTGGGAGGCCAGCCTGGGATTGACTTCAATCACCGACACGACGTCGGTGGCTTCGTCGTAGAAGAACTCCATATTGAACAGGCCATGGGTAAACCGTAGGGCTTGGAGGAGGCGTTGGGCAATGTCTGTGGCTCGCAGGACAACGGACTGGTCCAGCCGCGTCGGATAGTCGAAGCGCATGAAGGCCTGGGTGCCGGGATACATCACCGCATCGACAACACCCAGTCGCCGGACCTCGCCTTCATAGACATAGCCATCCAAGTTGAACTGCGGGGCGTGGATGGGCTGCTCGAGCATCAGGCCTGCCGCACGCCCGGCTTCAGGGAGACGCTTCCTTGCCACGCGCTCGAAAGGCTTGACAAGCAGGTGCAGCAGGGCCGCCTCCAACCGTCCAAATCGTGCGAGTTCGATGAGCTGCCGCTCATCGTGCACCTCACGCGCCAACACCGAAAAAGCGGCCTTGACGGGCTTGGCAAAAAGCGGGAAGTGTCGACCGTGCGGGCGCCCTCCAAGCCATCGGCTGCTTGCAATGTTGGCCTGCGGGCACACGCTGGCCAAAACTTCTCGCGCGTAAAGCTTGTGTTGGCAAGCCAGAACCGCCCTGACCGGAGTCCCGGGCCATCCGAGCCGCTCGGCCACCAGGGCTGCGGCGAGGGCGCCAAATTGCTCATGGTGGGAAACCACCGCGGCGCAGCCTTGCAGCCGGGCCCGGGCAGCCTGCAGGGCGGCAAACCGGTTCAGATCCAGCCACGCCAGACGCAGTTGGCTGGGGAAGGCAAAGAGGTCAAAACCGCCCTGAACCATCGGCCAGGCGTGTTCGAGCTCCCGATGCGCCAGGCGATCGAAGTCGTGGTTGAACAGGACCAGGGTAGGGGGAGCGCCAGAGGTGGACACGGCAAGGGGGCGACAGAACAGACAGCCCGTCAGGCAGCTGACTCTTTGCTCGACAATCGGGTTGATTGTGTACCCGACTTCCAAAGTGCCGCGCGAACTCCCCCCCAAATCCCCCAAGCCCGCCAGATTTGCGCTGGGGCTGGCCGCGCTTGTGGTGCTCAACGCTTTCCTGAGTTTCAGCACCTGGTGGCCCACGCCCTTGGTGGTGCTTGACGCGAGGATCGCCCCGGAGTTCATCGGACTGTGGACCTTCGTCCTGATTTGGGTGGCCTGGCGTGGAGCGCCTTCGGCATCCGCCTTGGCTGCGATCACTGTGGCTTATCTGGCGCTGGTGCTTGGGCGGTATGCCGATGTGACGGCGCCGGCCCTGTTTGGCCGCCCCATCAACGCGTACTGGGACATCCCTCAGATTCCGCGGTTCCTGTGGGTTTCGGCGCAGGAGTGGCCGGCGTGGGCCTTTTTCGGCCTTTTGCTTGGAGTTGTCCTTTTCACCGGGCTGCTCTATGCGATCCTGCGCTGGGGCGTGGGTGTCATGGCGCGCGTTGTGGCTCCTGCGGCAGCGGGCAGGCCCTGGGCATGGGTTGTGACGCTGGCCGGCATCGGACTTGCTGCAGCCAACTATGCCGGAGTGCAGGCGACATGGCCGTACGTGTCCAAACCGGTGGTCCCTGTGGCCTGGAGGCAGGCGCAGGTCCTGTTCGGGGCGTTTTCGACCGCGCGGCAATCAGACCTGCTGCCGCAATCGAGCCCGGTCGATGAGGCGGCGCAGGCTCCGCGGGAGTCAGTGCTTGCGGCTCTGGCCAAGGCCGATCTGTACCTGATGCCTCTGGAGTCTTTAGGAGCCATCACCTACGACGAACCTGAGATGGATGCGCGCCTGCGTCCCGCCCGCCGGCAATTCGAGGAGGACTTGCGCGCGGGCGGTTTTCAAGTGGTTTCGGGCTTCCTGAAGTCCCCCACCTTCGCCGGAGGCTCCGACTTGGCCCACCTGAGCCTTCTGTCGGGCATCGACTTGAGCGATCCCATGCGGCACGATGTGCTTCTGACCACGCAGCGCCAGACGCTCATCACCCTGTTTCAGTCCCAGGGCTATCGGACCTATGGGGTGTACCCCGGCGTGTTCTGGGATTGGCCTGAAAGAGCGTTCTATCGTTTTGATGTCTATGTGGACGGGCCGGCGCTGGCCTATCCGGGACCGGAGATGGGTTTCTGGAAGATCCCGGATCAGTTCAGCGCGGTGAAGTTCGAGGCGCTGCATCCGCGACGGGCTGAGGATCCACCCCGCTTGGCGTTCTTTCCCACCATCACCAGCCACCTCCCATTCAGCCCAGTGCCGCCCTTTCAGCCCGATTGGGCGCGCCTGCTCACTGCGCAGCCCTATGACCCGGCCGACACAAACCGGGCCCTTGCCGAACGGCCCAACTGGGCAATGATGAGACCGGACTATCTGCGCATGGTGGAGTACACCTATCGCTGGCTTGGAGGGTACCTGCGCCGACGCTCGGGGCGCGACGTCTTTTTTGTGCTGGTGGGGGATCACCAGCCGGCAGCCAGCGTCACAGGCCCAGGAGCCTCATGGGATGTGCCGGTCTATCTGGTCTCACGGAACGAAAGGCTGCTGGAGCGCTTCGTCAGGCTGGGTTATCGCCCCGGCGTCGAGCCGCCGCGACAAAGCCTGGGCGGCTTGCACGACCTGACCTCGCATTTGCTGGCGGCCTTCTCGGCGCAAGGCCCCGGCACTGTGGCCACACGATTGGCGCAGGGCCAATGAGCCTGCGCCAAAACCTTCCGCGGTTCGCTTGGCTGGTGGGGCCTCCCGCCGCTGTGGGCCTTTCGCTTTGGGCGCGACACGGGTGGGTCCAGGCCCACGAACTGGCTGTCTGGTGCGAACAGCATGCGAACCAGCACCCCTGTCCCTGGCGCGACGCCGTGATTCAAGCCTTCATCGACCATCGACTGAGCACCGCGGCTTTCGTGCTGGCCGGGATTGCGTGGATGGCCCATGGTGCAGCGCGCCAGTGCATCGCGTGGATGGGTTTGGTGATCTCCTGCTTTGGCCTGGTGCTCTACGACGCCGACCGCTGCGCAGCCTCAGCGCTGTGCTGCATGCTGCTGGGCCTGTCGGCCAAGCCGTCCTGGCGCGGGGGAAACAGTCGTTGATCGGCGCCGCCCCAGAGGACGGCGGCCGCAAGCGCGACCCAGGCCAAGCCGAGAAGCCAGGCCTGGCGGTTCGCCGGTCCCTCGAGAAAGAGCAGCGCGGGGGCACACAGCAGCACAACAGCAGCCAGCAGCCTGTCTTCGCGGAACACAGGGAGCCTCAGACCCAACACCCTGACCGCCAGGAGCGCCAGGGCAGGCGCAGCCACAAGCCCCGCTGGCAAGGGGCGATAGCGGCCGTCGAAGACCAAGGCGAGAGCCTGCATTCCGAGGACAAACAGCAGGAGCCGCAGTGCGATGGTGTGCGAGACCGAGTGGGGCCGCATCGGAGCAACGCACCGCGCCATGCTCTGAAGGGTGACGGCCAGGGCAGTCAGGAAGGCTGTGCCGGCCAGGGCCCATTCAACCGCGGACCGCAGCCAGTGGGTCAGGTCGCCCGCATGCCAGCCCAGGCTCAGTCCAGCGCTGGCGCTGCAGCACAGCGCCAGCCCCGTTCCGGTGGGGCTGCGCGCTGTGCCCCTGCCGCAGCCAAGCCAAGCCAGGCCGGCACCCGCGAGCAGGCCTGCCAAAAGGCCAACAAGGGCGGCCTGCGCCCTCGGGTCGGATGGCAGGCGTCCCCAGGTGGCGTTGCGGGGCTGCGCATCGGCATTCAGCAGGCCCCAGGCACCGCCCATGGCGCCTTCGAGTTGGCGCTTCCAGGGCTGGTCGAATGCCTCAATGAGGTTGTAGTCCAGAGTGAGTGCGCTCATGCGCTCCTGAAGCCGTTGGACGAACAATGCCTGTTCGCGCGGACCGGGCACAGCAGGCCCCCGCTGTCGGCCCACCGCCGGCCATCCGGTCTCGGCCAGCCACACGGCGCGCTCGCCCAAGGACTGCTGCACCCTCCCGACGGTGGAGACCACATGGTCAACCGCACTGGCCAACTCTTGGGGCTCGTCTTCCCAGTAGGGCAGCACGTGTATGGCTGCGACATCCACCACGGGCGCAAGGACGGGAGCGTGCCTCAGCCAGAATTCCCAGACATCCGCATAGGCCACCGGAACGGCAGCCTGCTGTCGAGCCTGGCGCAGCAGTTGGGCCAGTTCCTTCGGGCTGAGTTCCTGCCGCAGCAGAACCTCGTTGCCCACCACGATCATCCTCACGGTCACTGGGTCCGCAGCCGCCGCAGCCAGGGCCGCCTGAAGCTCGCGTTGGGTGTTGGCGCGGTCGCGGTCGACCCAGACCCCCAACACCACCTGCATGCCGAACTCGGCGGCAATGCCCGGGATCCGATGCTGCCCATGGCCCATGCCGTAGGTGCGGATGCACGAAGTCCAGCGGGAGAGGATGGCGAGGTCTTCCCGCAATTGCGCGTCGGTCAGCGTCAGCCCCGGGTCCATGGGGGTGTGCCCGCGCCGGCGAAACGGCGCGTAGGAAAGGCAGGGAAAGGCCTTGGGCTGGCCCCCAGCCTGCGGTGGCAGTGCCGTGCGGTCCGATGTTGGGCTGGGATGCAGCGCGGCAAAGGGCCATCCGTCGGTCTGCGCCAGGAGCGTGGTCAGGCCAAAAGCCAGCAGGAGTGCCCACAGGCAGGCCAATGGCATCAGGATCGCGCCGGCAATCGGCCTGCGTGGGTCGGAATCCTGCGGCGAGGGCGAATCTCTCTGGTTCATGGTGCACTGGCTGTCCGCGCCGATTGTGGCCTGCAGCGGTCGACTCTGCGCTGATGCGATCGAGCGCTTCCCGCTCCCCGGCGCCGGCCTGGCGACATCGGCTGGTCAGCGGCATGATCTGCGTTGTCCTGGCCACCTTGAACCTGGCCGCCTGGCGGTGGGCGCACCCTGAGCTCAGCGCTGCCGAAGTTCGTCTTCCCGTTGCGGGCCTGGCCTACAGCGCTTTCCAGCGTTGGCAAAGTCCTCTCGAAGGGCGGTTTCCAAGCACCCAGGAGGTGGCCGCTGATCTGGCCATCCTCAAGGGAATCGCCCAATCGCTGCGCACCTACAGCGCCTCGGAGGTGTCGGGACTGACTGCGCTGGCACGAGCCCATGGACTGCGGCTGACTGCAGGAGTCTGGCTGGACACTCAGGCGGGACGAAACGAGACGGAGCTGCTGGCCATCGAGGAGGCGGTTCGTGCGGATCGCATGTCCGCCATGGACGGCGCAGAACCCTCGGCGGCGGGCGGACCGGCAATCCAGCGGGTGATCGCCGGCAATGAGACCCAGCTGCACCAGTTGCTCAAGCCCGAAGAACTGGCGGCAATCCTGCGCCGATTGCGCTCAACTCTGGGCGTGCCGGTGTCCACGGCTGAGCCTTGGCATGTGTGGCTGGACCGCCCCGACCTGGTGGAGCAGGTGGATTTCATCGCGCTGCACCTGCTGCCGTATTGGGAAGGCGTGTCGCCTGACGTCGCGGTGCATGAGGTCTGGCGTCGTCACGACGAAGTGCGGCGGCGCTACCCGGGCAAACCCATCGTCATTGCCGAGGTGGGTTGGCCCAGCGGCGGTCCGGTGGTGGAGCAGGCCGTGCCCGGCGCCGTCAACAGGGCTTGGGCCTCACCGTTGGCGCAGGCCAGGTTCGTGCGCGAATTCGTGGCGTCTGCGCAGCGCCGTGATCTGCCCGTCGACTACTTCCTGATGGAGGCCATCGACCAGCCCTGGAAGGTGCGCAGCGAGGGTCCGGCGGGCGCTCACTGGGGCGTGCTGGATGCCAGGCGCCAGCCCAAGTTCAGTTGGAGCGGACCGCTGACGCACGACCCCCACTGGCAGGGCAAGGCTTGGGCTGCGACCCTTCTGGCCGGCCTGGTGCTTTGGCCATTTCTGCTTCGAGTGCCGCACATGCGGCTCTCCGGGCGCCTTGCGTTCGGCATCAGTGCGCAGGCGGTGGCGACGCTGATGGTGGTGTTGGCGACATCGCCCCTGGCAGACTACCTTCAACTGCTCGATGCCGTGCTGTTGGCGCTGTTGGTGCCGGCCCTGGTGCTGATGGCTGCGATCCTCCTGAGCCAGGCCTTCGAGTTCAGTGAACTGTTCTGGGAGGGAAGCTTGCGGCGACGCACGCAAGCCCTCCCATGGCCTGAGGGCAAGCCGGCGCCGATGGTCAGCATTCACCTGCCGTGCTGTGATGAGCCCGCGCCCATGGTTCTGGCCAGCCTGGCCAGCCTCCAGAAGCTGGAGTGGCCGTGTCTCGAAATCATGGTCATCGACAACAACAGCCGGGATCCCGACAACTGGAGGCCGGTGCAACGGTATGTCGAGCAACAGCGGCAAGCGGGCGATCGACGGCTCCAATTCGTGCGGCTCCCGCAGTGGCCCGGATTCAAGGCGGGCGCGCTCAACGAGGCCCTGCGCTTGACGCACCCGTCAGCCCAATGGATCGCCGTGGTCGATTCGGACTATGTGGTGCACTCAGACTGGATCCGGCGATTGGGCGGGTGGTTTGAGCACGGGAATGTGGCCGTCGTGCAATCACCCCAGGCGCACCGTGAATGGGCATCTCGCCGCCTGGCTCGAATGATGAACTGGGAGTATGAGGGCTTCTTCCGGCTGGGCATGCACCACAGGCACGAGCGCAACGCCATCGTTCAGCATGGAACGATGACGATCATCCGCGCGCAGGCGCTTCGCGCCGTCGGCGGCTGGGACGCAGCGTGTGTCTGCGAGGACACTGAACTGGGCCTGCGACTGCTCGCGGCCGGCTGGCAAGAAGTCTATGTGGATGAAGTTCTCGGCACGGGACTTGTGCCGCACGACTTCGAGGCGTATCAGAAGCAGCGCGAGCGCTGGGCCCGCGGCGGCATGCAGATCCTGCGCAAGCACGCCTGTGAGTTTTTGCATGGCGCACGCCTGAGCCTGGCGCAGCGATACCACTTTCTGGCGGGTTGGCTCGGCTGGTTGGGTGACACGCTGCACCTGCTCTTCACGGTGACGGCTCTGATCTGGAGCCTTGGAATCCTTGTGGCCCCAGCCCAGATTCAGCCTCCGCTGGCGCTGATGGCGCTGCCTTTGGCCATCTTCCTTCTCTCGCGCCTTGTTCTGGTCCCACTGCTCTATGTGCGGCGGGTTCAATGCCCGAGGAGAGACATCATCGGTGCGGCCTGGGCAGGCATGGCGCTGTCGCATCGCATCGCCAGGGGTGTTTTGGGGGGACTGTTCGGCGGGCGTGCTCGTTTCCAGGTCACCGCCAAGGCATTTGTTCCGGGCCGGGGCTGGCGGACGGGGCAGCGAGCGCCCGGAACCTGGGTCGGGCTGCGGTTGGCCTCGGTTGCCCAGGAATTGGCCCTGGGGCTGGGGCTCACCGGCGCCGGATTCGCATTGGTCTCGAGTGCCGAATCTCTCAGCCTGCCGCTGCTGGCCTGGTGCGGCATCTTGGCGATGCAGGCTCTTCCCTATGTGGCTGCGGTGTCCTGCGCCGGGCTGTCGGCATGGGAAACAAGGCGGCTCTTGCATACTGTATAAAACAACAGTATTCTTGAGCCCGAGGGCGAAAGCCCGCAAGCCCATTGGCAACCCGCATTCCGGAGGACATTCATGAGCAACGCTGCCACAACGGCCCTGCCGGCCATCATTCTTCGCGCCAGCGTCCTTGGCCAGGCACGGTCTTGGTGGCAGCGCGGCCGCGGCGACCCTGATCGAATGGTCATGGTCAGCGGGCTGCTCTGTGCGGTTGTGCTGCCATTTCTGCTCTGAGTTCAAGCAGGTGATTGGGGCGGTGGGTGTGGCCGAAAGGCTCACGCCCTGAGCCCGCAGGGTGGCATCATGCACGGGTGACCAAGAAGCCGCGCCCGGGCTTTGAGCCTGGATTTCTTCTGTTTGAAGCTCAGCGTCTGGAGGACCTCTCCGAAACGCTCTTGCTGTGGCTTGCCCGGCATCCGGCGCAACCCCTCGAGGAAGACCTCATTCTCGTGCCCAGCAACGCCATGGGGGAGTGGCTCAAGGGGCAGGTGGCGATGCGACAGGGCATCTTTGCAGGAACGCGAGTTGAACTCCCCGCCCGCTTCGCTTGGCGGATCTACCGGCAGTTTGCCGCGCCCGGCACCGCCCTCCAGGCCGTGTTGGACAAGGCTTCGCTGGCTTGGATCCTGGCCGGTCATTGGCAGGAATGGTCGCGCAATCCCCGGATCCAGGAGGCGCTGGCCATCGCCGAGGTGCCACTGCCCGCCGGCCAGGGGCTGCGGCCACAGGCTTTTGAACTGGAGATCGGCCTGTGGAACTGGTGCGCTCGGGTGGCCGACCTTTTCGATCAATATCAGATTTACCGTGCCGATTGGCTGGCCGACTGGGCGCAGGGTCGCCGCCAGCTTCGGACAACCCCGGAGTTGCCTGACGGGCGCCCGCTGCCTGTCGAGCAGGAGTGGCAGGGCGAGCTTTGGCGCTGGGTGGCTCAGCACCTTGGACAGGCCAGCCAGATGGACAGCCGCAACGGCCTGCATCAGAGCTGCATCGAAGCCCTTGAGGGGCTCGCCCCGGGGCAGGCTGGGAACCTGCCTTCACGGATCATCCTGTTCGGCGCGAATGCTCTCGCGCCCCAGATGGTGGAGTTGCTCCATGCGCTCTCTCGCCATTGCAGCGTCATCTTTGCCGTCCCCAACCCCTGTCAGGTGCCATGGGCGGACCCGGACGATGCAGCTGTGGAAGGACATCCATTGCTGGCGGCCTGGGGTCGCCAGACCCGCGACTTCATCGCTCAGTTGAGCCGTTTCGAAGACCGCCTGGCCGCCCGCGGCCATGAACTGCCGAGAGCAGAGTTCGACATTCAACGCAGTCCGGCCACTGCGCTGGAAGAACTCCAGGCGGCCATCCACGCCAACGAGCCCTCGCAAGAGGCGCCGGCTGAGCGGCCATTGGGCGCCAGCGCCCCCTCCTGGGACGATGGCTCCATCAGGTTCGTGACGGCCTACACCCCATTGCGTGAAGTGGAGATCCTGCATGACCACCTGCTGACGATGCTGGGCGGCGAGGGCGCCGAGCCCAGGATTCAGGCCCGAGATGTCGTGGTCATGGTTCCCGATCTGGACCCTTATGTACCTGCCATCAGGGCTGTCTTTGGCGGATACCCCACGCAGGACCCTCGCTTCATCCCCTGGGGCCTGACTGACCGCCATGTCCGGCCGGACGATGGATTGATTGAGCTGGCCCGTTGGCTTTTGTCGCTGCCCCAGCAGCGCTGCACGCTGCCCGATCTCCTGCGCCTGCTGCAGACGCCCGCTCTGCAACGCCGGTGGGGGCTCGCCGAGGATGACGTAGAGCACCTGATCGAATGGGCCCAGGCCAGCGGCATCCGCTGGGGGCTCAGTGCGGCTCACCGCGCCGGGCTTGGAATGCCGGGTGCCGGCGCAACGATGACCTGGCGATTTGGGGTTGATCGAATGCTGGCGGGATACGCCAGCGGGACGACGGCAGCGGGTGCCCAGGCCGGTGTCGATCTGCCTTACCCCTTGGCTCAGGTCAGCGGCCTGGCCGCCAAAGCAGCGGGCAGGCTTTCGGCTCTTCTCGAGCGACTGGACGAATGGCGGGAACAGTGCCTGCGGCCCCAAACACCCATGGCCTGGGCGCAAGCCCTGCGCGGCCTCATGTCAGACCTCTTCGAGGCCGAAGATCCGGCCGACCTGCGCCAGATGCGGGCGCTGGAAAGCGCCTTGGCGGGCTGGGTCACAGCAACCCGAGAGGCTGGTTTTGAGGGCCTGGTGCACCTTGAGGTGGTTTGCCAAGTGGTGATCGACCAGGCCTCGCAACCCTCGACCACCGCCAGGTTTAGAGCAGGCGGGGTCACTTTCTGCACACTGATGCCCCTGCGAGCCTTGCCATTCCAGGCGGTCTGCCTGTTGGGGATGAACGATGGCGCCTATCCGCGTCCATCGATCCCCCGTCCGGGCGATCTGATGGCCGATCCGGCCTTGGCGCGCCCGGGCGACCGGTCTCGGCGAGTGGATGACCGACAACTCATGCTTGATGCAGTCCTTTCGGCCCGCAGGCAGCTTTATGTCAGTTGGGTCGGCCGGCGCGCCAATGACAACCAGCCGCAGCATCCGTCGGTGCTTGTGGGGCAATTGCGGGACACGCTTGAGGCCCGGTGGGGTCGCAGCGCCCTGGACGCAATCACCCAGGAGCACCCGCTG
>CAYYYC010000002.1:20217-24357 GCA_964475695.1 uncultured Rubrivivax sp. | reverse complement strand
CATCCCTTCAGTGCCCAGTACTTCCGTCAAGGGAATCTGCCGCCGACCTACTCTCACGAGTGGCAGGCCGTGGCCGTCGGTGAGCCATCGGCAGCACCCGTGCCACAACAGGATGGCTCTGCCGAAGCTTCAGGGTCCCTTCATGAGCCCACCGTGGGGACCGATCCAGCCTCCGACGCCCGTGTGCTGCGATGGTTGGACTGCCCAGTGGCCGCCTTTTGGGCTGACAGGCTGCGGGTTCGATGGGATGACGCCGATGTTCAACAGTGTCCGGAGGATGAGGTCTTTGCACTGGACGGGCTTCAAGCCTGGAATGCTTGGGATGCCGTAAAGCGGTCGCTGCGGCCGTCAGGCCGCGAAAGCCCGATGACGGTCCCCGAAGCGGTGGCGCGCTGGAGTCCGGATCTGGACAGGCAGGGCCTGCTGCCGTTGGGTGCCCCGGGCCGGTTTGTTCGGCAGTTGATGGAAAGCAGCGTCCAGGAGCTGTACCAAAGGCATGAGCAGGCGCGCGCGCAGCCGGGCTCCCACCGGGTGATCGTTCTGGCCTCGAATCTGCGAGTCGGCCGGGAATCCGAGCGATCACCCGTCTGGCGCATGAACCTGCTTCTGGCCGCTTGGTGGGAACAGGCTTGTCAGGCGGCCCGAGGCCAGCCGCATCAGATCACGCTCCTGTGTCCCGATGCCACCGCGAACGCGCAGGCTCCGGAGCCTGCGGATGCCGAGCGAGCGATCCATTCGGTCCGCACATGCCTGGCACGCTGGTGGGAATTGAAGCACCCCATGCCAGCCACTTCGGCGCTGCTGCCCGCATTCAGTTCGCCTCCTCACAGTCTCCCGCGGGCATTCGACACCCTGGCCAAGCGCAATGCGGCATGGCGGCGCAGTTTCGGTGATGCCGGCCAATGGGCCTGGCAGGACCACGAAAGCGGGCGGCCCTGGAGCCAGTGGCACGAGGCCACACATGAGCTTTATGGCCCCTTTTTCGATTGGTGGAACCGCCATGTGCGCGTCGTCTCGGTCTTGAAGGACGACTCAGGAGGGGGCGCATGACCCAGCCTCTGAATGTCATGGCGCTGCCGCTGCACGGCCAACACCTGATCGAGGCCAGCGCCGGCACCGGCAAGACCTGGACAATCGCCTGCCTCTACGTGCGCCTGGTGCTCGGACTGGACAGCCCGCAGCTGGGCCCCCTTTGGCCGCGAAACATTCTGGTGCTCACCTTCACCCGGGCGGCCACCCAGGAGTTGGTCGATCGAATCAGGAGTCGCCTCGTGCAGGCGCATCTCATCCTGCAGGGGACGGCAGCGCCGGATCCCGAGGACGGGTTCCTGCAAGCCGTTGCTGCGCGGTATCCCCATGGCCCCGAGCGGGCGCAAGCGGCGTGGCTCCTGCGCCAGGCGGCCAACCGCATGGACGAAGCTGCGGTGATGACCATCGATGCATGGGTCCAGCGCCTGCTCTCGGAGCACCTGCTTCCCGTGGGGCAGTCCACACCCGAGCGGCTGCTGGAGTCCGATGAGCCCTGGTTGGCTCGAGTTGTCCGGGACTATTGGCGCGAGGAGGTGTACCCACTCGACGGAATCGCCATGGAGGCGGTTGCGGATTTCGCCGCAGAGCCGAAGGCTCTGCAGGCGATCCTCAAGGACGGAATGCGCTTGGCTCGGGCGGGCGCAGCGCCGCTGGCGCCGAAGGAGAACCTGCAGCAGGCGATTGCCGCAGAGGCTCAACACAGGGCGCAGACCCTGACGCGCCTCAAGTCCCATTGGATCCACCGTGTCGATGACATCCGCAGTTGGTTCGACACCAAACTGCAGGCCGATGCAAGCCTGTTCAGCCGCAACATCCTGCGCGATGGCATCGTCACGGTCGATGGGTGGTGTGACCAGATTCGCCGTTGGTGTCAAGGCCGTTCGGTTTGGCTGGAGGGGGTCAACTTGGGGAGCGCCAGGCTGCAGCGGATCCGCCTGCGTCTGACCCCCGAGGGTCTGTTCAACCTGCACAAGGCGGCTGCGCGTCCGCAGTCGCCCGATGAGCTCCCGGCATGGGCCTCTGAAATCGAATCTCTGATCCGGGAGTTGGATGCGATCACGCAGGCCCCTTCGGTCCTGCGGAGCCATGCCCTGGGCTGGGTCTGGCACCGGCTGGCGCTGGTCAAGCGCCATGGCCGGGCCTGGACCTTCGATGACCTCCTCGGCCAAGCGATCGAGGGCCTGCAGGCGTCGCCTTGCGCCACCTCGGCGCTTCGGGCTCAATATCCAGTGGCGATGGTCGACGAGTGCCAGGACACTTCGCCGGCTCAACTGCGCCTGCTGCGCTGCGTCTACCCCGAGGAGCCTCTTGGGGGAAAGCCCTGCTGCTTTGTCCTCATCGGCGATCCCAAGCAGTCGATCTACCGGTTCCGTGGCGCCGACATCCATGGCTATCTCCAGGCTCGGGCACAGTTCTCGGATCGACTCCACTTTCTGGACTGCAACCACCGGTCAGTGCCTGCTCTGGTTGAGTCCGTCAATCACCTGTTCAGCCGGGCAGAGCAGAGCAGCCTCGAAGGCGATCCGGGTGGCGCATTCATGCATGGGGCCGATGTCCCGTTCCTGAGAATCAACTCGAAGAATCCAAAAGAAACCCTCGTCAGACATAAGGAAAAGATGCCTGCTCTTTGGGTCTGGACCGAGGCTCAATCCTGTGGCCCGGGACTGGGTCGGCGTCGAGATGCCCACCGGGCGGCCAGTCAAATGGCCCGAATGCTTCGCGATCCAAGCGTGGGCTTCACGGATGCACAGGGACGGTTCAGGCGTCTGAGGCCCCAGGACTTCTGCGTTCTGGTGCGCAACGGGACACAGGCCGAGGCGATCCGCCGCGCACTGGCCGACCAGGGACTGGCCAGCGTCTACCTCTCCGAGCGTGACTCCGTTCTTCAGTCTCCGCAGGCGAGGGACCTTCTCAACCTGCTGTTGGCCATGCGCCGCCCCCGCGACCTCGCCCGCGCCCGGCGGGTCTGGGCCAGCGCCTCCATGGGGCTTGAATTGGGCTGTCTCCTCGCAGAAAGAGACGACGACGCCTTGTGGGACGCCCGCATCAAGCGACTGGCTGCAGCGTCCACCCGCTGGAGCTCGCACGGAGTGCTCGCCGCGGTGCGCGACTTCGTCCGGCAGGAGGGGCTTGCGCAGCGGGCTTTGGCATCTTCGGCCGGCCAGCGCGGCCTGGCCAACTGGCTGCATCTGGCCGAGTGGCTGCAGAGCCTGGCCGAGACTCATCGTCACCCCGATGAACTCGTCCGCGCCTTCGCCGCCATCCTGGCTGAGCCCAAACAGGCGCTGGAATCCGTCGATGGCCTCAGAGACGACACGCTGTTGCGGCTGGAGAGCGACACCCAGGTGGTGCAGGTTGTGACGATTCACAAGTCCAAGGGGCTGCAATACCCCATTGTGTGGATTCCATTCGGATCCGTGGCCGGCCGGCAGGATTCAACCGACCCGGATGAGGCCGCCGGCGACCCATCCTTGGACACGCGGCGCGAAGACATGCGGCTCCTCTATGTGGCCCTCACCCGAGCCGTGCATCAAGTCTGGCTTGGAGCGTGTCCTCGCAAGCCCAACCCGAACCACCGGCAGAACTGGCACCTCACAGCGCTGGGAAACCTGATCTCGGGGCAGCAGGCCATTCGTGAGGACCTCCAGGTCGTCTCGGATCTGCGAGCAGCGCTCGATCCCCTGGTTCGGCAAGGATGGGCCTCACTGGAAGTGCTTGACCCTGAATCCGAGCAACTGTGCGGTGACTGGGTTGAAGACGCTGCAAAGACAATGGAGCAGCCGGCGGCACCGGGTGCCGACCTGCGCGCAGCCCGCCGCATCCTGCACCCCCTGCCAGCCCGTTGGAGGGTGGAAAGCTACACCGCGCTGGTGCGGGGCGCCGGTGGCCATGTGCCCGATTGGCGGGAACTGCGCTGGGATGAGGAATCTCTGGTCGTGCCAGCTGTGCCCGAAGTGTCGGCACTCGAGCCTCCCTTGGAGAAATCGCCCGCCGCATGGCATCAACTGGACTCCAGCGCGGAGTTGGGACAGCTTCTTCACGAATTGCTTGAGCTCGGCGCAGCCCATCGCTTTTCGCTCGACACCGCCTCCGGCTGGTTGGGTGCCCTGA
>CAYYYC010000002.1:15094-20118 GCA_964475695.1 uncultured Rubrivivax sp. | reverse complement strand
TGGTTGAATTGCCCGGCCTGCCGGGCAACCTGTCCTTGTCCGAGGTCAGGGGCGCCCAGGCCGAGCTTGAGTTCTGGATGCCGCTGGATGCCGTCGACACCCAGGCTTTGGACCGGCTCCTGGCCCAGCACATCCTTCCCGGTCATGCCAGGCCACCGCTGAGGCCTCAGGCGGTCGAGGGGCTGCTCATGGGTTTTGCCGATTTGGTGTTCGAACATGAGGGTCGGTACGAAGTCTTGGACTACAAGTCAAACCGGCTGGGCTTGAACGCCTCAGGCTACACCCTGGACAGCATGCGGCGAGCCGTCCTTGAGCATCGCTACGATGTTCAGGCGGCCTTGTACCTCCTGGCGCTGCACCGCATGCTCAAGCAGCGCCTGGGAAGTGCTTACAACCCGCGGCTCACTTCTATTTCGTGCGTGGCGTGGACAAGCCCGACGGTGCGCCGTTGTTTGCCATCCCCGCCGAGATGTCGTGGCTGGATTCGCTGGATCGCTTGATCAGCGAGCCTGTGGCTTCCCCGGTTTGAATCCACCATGAGCACCCCTGCGTTCCCCAGACTTGAACATGGGTTTTCACACCTGGACGTCGAGCTGGCCAAGCTTCTGGTTCGGCTGACCCGCGCCACCACACCCGAGGCGGACTCGGCGTCGGCAGGACTGGCCTGGTGGGCAGCAACCTGCGCTCTGGTCAGCCGCGCTCATGCGGCAGGGCACACCTGTCTGGGCCTGGAAGCCGAGGATCGTGATCAACTTGCCCAATCTCTGATGCCCGAAGATCCGAAGGATGGCCCGGCCCTGGCTCGGTTCATCTCCGAATGGGCAAAGATCGACCCGCCTGCGGCGATGCCGCAAGCCGTGGAGGACGCTTCGATGCTGCATCGTCACCGCGATCGGGTCTATCTGAAGCGTCTGTGGCATGCCGAAAGCCGTGTGGTCGAGGAACTCGCCGCCAGGCTGTCGGCGCCCCCTGATTCCGTCGACGAGCAAGCAACGGCACTCCTTGACCTCTGGTTCGGGGCGGAGGGGGTGGGCGCCAATCAGGACCAGAGGCAGGCGTGCCTGCGGGCCGTCAGCAGTCGTCTGACCGTGATCACTGGAGGGCCCGGGACGGGAAAGACACACACGGCCGCCCGGGCGTTGGCCCTTGCGCTGGCCCTGAATCCGCGGTCTGAGCCTCCCTTGCGCATCCTGTTGGCCGCCCCCACGGGCAAAGCCGCAGCGCGGCTGCGGCAGTCGCTCGAGCAGGCTGGGGCCAGCCTGTTGTTGCCGAATGATGGACAGGGTGGCCCCTCGAGAACCTGGACCCAGGCATGGCCGGGCATTGCACAGCCCCGGACGGTGCATGCCCTGTTGGCTGAAGGCCGACGTGCAAGGCGAGGACAAGCCGCTCCAGAACCCGGCTTGGGTGCCGACATGCTGTTGATTGACGAGGCCTCGATGCTGGACCTGCAAATGCTTGATGAGCTGCTTGAGCTCTTGCCTGCCCAGGCCCGGCTGGTTCTTGTCGGGGACCGAGATCAGCTTTCCTCCGTGGAGGCCGGCGCGGTGTTGGCCGACATCTGCGCGGCGTTGGCGGACAGCCCAAGCCTGTTGTCGTTGCAGCAAAGCCGACGATTCAACGAGTCCATCGCTGGGCAGGCGCAGGCTGTGCGCCAGGGGCATGCCCCGGCGCTTCAACAACTTGCCCAACAGGCCTCACCCGACCGCGATGCTCTCATCGACCTTGCCGTCGGCGTCCATGGGTATGGGCCGCTTTACGGGCAGCTCCAAGAGATTGCGGCATGTCGGCCCAGCGACGCCCAGCTGCTCGACTTGCTCCAGGCGCTGGACCGCTTCAGGATATTGGCTGCGGTTCGCAAGGGGCCCTGGGGCGTGGAAGAGCTCAACGACCTGGTGGAAGCGGCCTTGAGAGAGGAGGGGCTGCTTGAACCTGGCGAGCCCTGGCCCCATGGCCGGGTCATTATGGTGACGCAAAACGATGACACGACCGGCTTGAGAAACGGGGATGTGGGTCTCATCATCAAGTCCCTCGGCCAAGAGACGCCGACTTTCATCACCGCCGCAGGCCTTGGGGTCCGTCAGGTGGCGGTCCCCCGGCTGCCGCCCTGGGAGAAGGGCTACGCGATCACTGTGCACAAAAGCCAGGGGTCTGAGTTCAAGCACGTGGCTCTGGCGCTCCCGCCTGCCGACTCACCCGTCTTGACCCGGGAGCTGATCTACACCGCCCTGACGAGGGCTCGAAGCCAAGCTTGGCTTTTTGCCCCGCAACCGGGGCTGATTGCCACTGCGGGACTGCGACCCACCCGACGGATGAGTGGTTTGGCGGCGCGCTTGAGGTTTGCCTTGGGTCAAGGCACACGCGCGGACGCCGCAGTTCAGCGGCGCTGATCCAGTTCGAGAAGCAGCGCCCAGTCACCGCCGGAGTGCCTTGCGGCACTGTGGTGATGCCAAACCTCGAAAGCGTCCTGCGCCTTCGGTCCCTTTTCAGGGCCTTGGGGTTCGGACGGGTCGCGTCCCAGGAGCTTGGGAAAGCGCTCGCCGAGGGAGGTCAGGGCCGATTTGCTTCGCTTTGAATTCATTGCCTTACTGCCGGTTTGTGGGACTCAAACGCCGGAGCGGGTCACTTGGTTGACAATCGGCAATCGTTCAGGCGCAGACGGGATATGGATGGACATCCAGTGATCGGGGCGACCGCTCTCAAGGAAGTGGCGCAAGTGCGCCAGCGCTTGGCCAGCTGCGGCGCGGGCCCTGGCCATGTCGACCGCTTTATGCGGGCCTGGGCAACCAGTCAGCCGCTCAGGGCCGGACGGGCCGACCCCACCCGTCATTTCCCCAAGGCGATGCTTCAGGCGGCGCCGGGCTTGCGCGATGAGCTTGAGGGCTTGGCTAGGCTGGTCTCCCAACACCCGGCCCAGGACGGGTCTCAACGGTTGCTGGTGGCCCTGCGCAGCGGCAACTCGGTGGAGACTGTCCTGTTGCCCCGGCAGGGGGTTTGCGTCTCCACTCAGGTCGGATGTGCCGTGGGCTGCAGTTTCTGCATGACGGGCCGCGATGGCCTGATCGAGCAGCTTTCAAGCCTGGAGATCGTCGCACAGGTCGTGTTGGCGCGGCGCCTGACCCCGATCCGCAAGGTCGTCTTCATGGGGATGGGGGAGCCAGCCCACAACCTGAAGGCGGTTCTTGAGGCGATTGATCTGCTGGGCCAGGAGGGGCAGATCGGTCACAAGCAATTGGTCTTTTCCACTGTCGGGGACATGAGAGCCTTCGAGGAGCTGGGCTCGCGCCGGATCAAGCCTGCCCTTGCACTTTCCCTTCACAGCAGCCGCGCTGAGCTGCGCCGGCAACTGCTGCCCAGAGCGCCAGACATTTCGCCTGAGCGCCTCGTTCAGGAGGCGCAGGCCTATGCTCTGGCCTCAGGCTATCCGGTTCAGGTCCAGTGGACCCTTCTGGAGGGGATCAACGACAGCCAGCAGGAAGTCGACGGCCTGATCGCCTTGTTGAAGGGGCGCCATATGATGGTCAATCTGATCCCATTCAATGAGATTCCGGACAGTGGGTACCGGCGGCCAGCCTGGGAACGCGCTGCTGAAATGGCCCGACAACTCAACCGCCAGGGGATCTTGACGCGACTTAGACGATCGGCGGCGCAGGATGTGCAGGGCGGATGCGGCCAGCTGCGGTCCCGAATTCCGACGCCGCACCCGCTCGGCCAAGCTCGTCCACTGCACTTCTCACGGCGGCCTTGACCGCGCCCCGTTGGCATGGTCCTCGCCGCCGGATGCTGTCCTTGCACTGGCACACGGCGCAGGGGTGGGTCGGATCAGGGGTAGGAAGAGCAGAATCAGAGATCCGGCCAAGACATCGAGCAGCAGCGTGTTGGCGTATCCCAAAGCCTCAATCGACAGGCCCTGCCACCGGGCTGAGATCGTGATCGTCAGATTCATCAAGGCCGTGTAGGCGGTGAACTGAGTCGCCGCCACCATCGCGCGCGTGATGTCCATGAACATGGGCATGGACGAGCCGTACATGAATCCATTGAAGAGCCCATAAACGGTGCAGGCCACGACGAAGGCAGGCTGCAATCGTGTGTCTGAAGGCTGTCCTGCCGAGGGCTCTCCCCAGGCGAACAAGGCGCCGGCCAGGGCCAGCACTGGAAGCGCCATGCCTGCGATGGCCAGTCTCAAGGTGGCTTGTCGCCCCCAACCGTCGGCCAGACGCCCTCCAATGATGCAGCCCAGCGCCCCGAGCGTCGTGGTCGTCAGGCTGATCCCGGCCAGTGACTGATCATCCATGCCGAGATCAACCCCCAGATTGGTCTGCAGCGCCAAGTTCAGGCTCATGCAGCCCGGCGGCAGCAGGGCCACCAGAAAGCCCATTCGGGCGGGTCGCGAATTGCGCAGGGTTTGCCAGGTGACGTTGATGAAGCCCTGCAGCCTCGCGCCGATGGAGGTCCAGGCAGAGGCTTCAGCTTGAGTTCGACCAGCGCCGAACTCTCCTTCGCCCGCCTCAGACTGGACGGACTGTCCTTCATTGGGCTCACGCATCGGCCACACCACCAGCAGGGTCACCAACAGAAGACAGCCGCAGACAAAGGCCACAGCCACCGCATAGCCCAGCCAGGCTGAGACGGCCAGCGCGCCCGCGCCCCCCAAGGCCTGTCCGAGATTGGCTCCGGCAAACATCCAACCTGACGCTCGCCCCCGCTCGCCGGGTTGCAGACTGCCCACCGCCAAGGCATCGATGGCCACATCCTGCACCGCTGCAAACGAGTTGTGCAGGAGGATCAGCGCAGTCACCAGCCCGAGCTGCAGGACGGGGTCGAGGCTGGCCGCCGCCGCAAGCGTGCACACCATCAGGATCTGCATGGCGAGGATCCAGCCGCGCCTTGCCCCCCAGCGGCGCGATCGAAACACATCCACGACAGGGCCGGCCACCCACTTGAAGGCCCATGGAAGATACAGAGCCCCGACGAAGGCGCCAATCTCAGCCGGGCTCGAACCCATGCGGCGCATCTGTGTGGCC
>CAYYYC010000002.1:0-15084 GCA_964475695.1 uncultured Rubrivivax sp. | reverse complement strand
TCCGCCCGCGCGGCGTGGCCAGAAGGTTGGCCAGGCGCATCAATCAGCGCAGTTGCTCAAGCGCCGAGCGCAGCTGACCCACCGAGCGTTGCGGGTCAAGAAGCTTGTCCAGTCCAAAAAGACCGATGCGGAATGTGCGGAAGTCAGGGCCCTCATCGCACTGCAGCGGAACGCCTGCCGCTGTCTGCAGGCCAAGCGCCAGAAACTTGCGTGAACTCTGCAATTCGGGGTCATCGGTGAAGCTCACGACAACCCCCGGGGCCTCGAAGCCAGGTGCCGCAACGCTCGGGTATCCGTGGGAAGCCAGCAGCTCGCGGACAGCTCCGCCCAGGGCCCATTGCCGTTGGCGCAGGTCCTCAAAGCCCCGGTCTCGGGTCTCTGCCATCACGGCAGCCACCCGTGCCAGTGCATCCGTGGGCATGGTCGTGTGGTAGATGTGCCCCCCGGCCTCATAGGTCTCCATCACCTGCAGCCACTTGCGCAGGTCGCAGGCAAAGCTTGTGCTTGTGGTCTGCTCGATGGCTTTGCGGGCGCGATCGCTCAAGACAATGAAGGCACAACCCGGTGAGCCCGACCATCCCTTCTGCGGGGCGCTGATGAGCACGTCCACTCCGGTGGACTGCATGTCGACCCAGGCGGAGCCCGAAGCGATGCAGTCAAGGACCAGGAGGCCTCCATGCTCATGCATGGCCTCGCCCAGTGCGGCCAGATAGCTGTCGGGCAGGATCATGCCGGCTGAAGTCTCCACATGGGGCGCAAACAGCACCGCAGGGCGCTCCCGACGGACCGCCTGGATCACCTCGTGCAACGGGGCCGGGATCCATGGCTGGGTCGGGCCGGGCGCAACAGGCCTGGCCTTCAGAACGGTGCACGAGGAGGGGATGCCACCCATGTCGAAGATCTGTGTCCAACGGTAACTGAACCAACCATTGCGCAGGACCATGACATGCCGCCCGGTGGCGAATTGCCGGGCCACAGACTCCATCCCATAGGTGCCGCTGCCCGGCATCACGATGGCCGAGGCGCCTCGGTAAGCCTCCTTGAGCGTCGAGGAGACCTCGTTGATGAGTCCCTGGAAGCGCCGCGACATGTGGTTGAGCGCTCGGTCTGTGTAGACCACCGAGAACTCCAGCAAGCCATCAGGATCAACATCAGGCAAGAGTGCGGGCATGCTGAGCCTCCTTCATTCGTTTGAATCGTCGCCGTGGGACGCCACCCGAAGGTCATCCACGCGATAGCCATCCTGCAAAAGGGCCTGACGCATCCACTGCGGATGGGGTCCGCGTCCATCCCAGGTTTGGCCGGTGGCGGGGTGGCGGTACCTGACGGGCGGCGAAGCTTCGCCGACCTCGGCATGCGTCTGGTCGACTTCCTGCCCAAGTTCCTGGGGCGTGATCCGATAGAAGTCCACCAACTTTCTCGCCTGCCTCAAGGCCGAAGCTCGAAGCTCCGACAAATCAGCCCCATGGGCCGAGGCCTGCTGATCATGCTCGTCGGGCCGCTCGACCCGTCTTGGGTCGCCAGGGGCCAGCGGCGCCGATTGCGGTTCGTTCGATGGCGTCACGATCGAAAAAGTGTAAGTCAAGCTCGAGGAGGATCCGGCGGGGAAGGCACCCCTCAGCGCGACGCCACCGGACGGCGGTCTCGAATCAGCTGACGCCGCAGCTCCAACCCCACCGAGCGATTGACAAATCGGTCCGAGAAGACCTCCGACGGGTCAACCTGACCCGGCTTGTACAGGCCGGCCCGAATCATCTGCTCCAGGAAGTCGCGCACCCGCCCAAGGCGCATGGCGCCGATGCCGGCGGCTTGGGCATCGCCGGAGTCAACGATTCCATCGATCAGGAGCCGCTGTCTGGATGCCTCGATCTCCTCAGGGCCCATCTCAGGGTTCTCCTTGATCATCAGGGCGTTGGCTGCCGAGGGGTCTCCGTGGAGGTAGTTTGTCCATCCAAGGATGGACGCATCAACAAATTTCTGGACCAGCTCAGGGTTGTGGGCTGCGAGGTCGCGCCGCGTCTCGATGAGCGTGCTGTAGGTGGAGAAGCCGTGGTCGGCCAGCAGGTGCACCACAGGCCTGACGCCACCTTGCTTGTAGGCGTGGTGGGGCTCAGCCACCGCGTAGGCCTGCTGGATTGAACGCGGATTGGCCAACCAGGGACCGAGGTTGTAGTTGTAGGGCCTGAGTTGCTCATCGCGAAAGCCGTGTGCCGCCTTGAGCCACGCCCACCAGGTGAATTGGGCGTCCTTGGCCACGAAGGCTACTGGCGCACGCCTGAGTGCAGAAAAGGACTCATAGCCTTGCCCCGGGTGGGCCATCAGGGCCTGCGGATCCTTTTGGAACATGGCGGCAATCGCCACGGTGGGGATCCTGTTGCGCAGGTTGTCGAAGCTGTGCAGCAGGTTGCCGGTCATCAGAAACTCAAGGCGTCCGGCAGGCAGAAGAGGGCGGTTGTTGACCGATGGTCCCCCCTGCAGGATCGTGACGTCCAGTCCCATGCGGCGGTAGGTTCCGTCTGCCAGAGCCTGATAGAAGCCGCCGTGGGCAGCCTGCGCTCTCCAGTTCGTGGCAAATCTGACCCTGACCGGGCCAGCGCCTGCGGATGGCGACGCCCAAGCCGGCGCCGCCAATGCAGTCGCCGTGATGCCGAGGCATCGGCGCCGGGAGATCGTCATCCGCGCATTCACATTCAATCCTTATCGCTCGGGGAATTGGCTGACTGTTGCGGGGGCCATCCGTCAGTCCTCTGGCTGCTGTCGAAAACTGGGATGCCAATGACCGATGCATCGACGGGTGAGCGCATCGAGCATGAGGTGGATCAGAACGCCGCTGAGCACCAGAAGGAGCAGGGCTGCGAACATCCGCGGCGTTTCGGCCCGAAAACTGGCCTCGAGGATACGCGAGGCCAGCCCCGTTTGTCTGCCGGCCGCTCCTGCCACCATTTCGGCTGTCACTGCGCCGATCAGTGCCAGGCCGCCGGAAATGCGCAGGCCGGCAAGAAAGTCGGGCAGCGCCGCTGGAATGCGCAGCCAGATCAGCCTCTGACCAGTGTTGGCCCGCGCGATGGTCAGCAGATCCTGGAGCAGGGGATCGGCAGCCCGTAGCCCCTGGATCGTGTTGGAGAGCACAGGGAAGAACGCCACGATCCAAGCGCACAGAAGCAGCACCGACGTGGTGTGGTCGATGTAGATCAGCAGCAACGGAGCGATGGCCACGATCGGGGTGACCTGGAGAATCACGGCCACAGGCAGGAAGGCCCGCTCCAGCGTTGGCAGCAATACGAATGCGGTGGCCACGACCAGTCCGCCGACGCAGGCCAGGGTCAGCGCTGAAAGCGTGATGCGAAGCGTGAACCACCAGCTCTGGGCAAGACTTTGGTGGTCCTGCAGCAGGGCCTGCAGGACCACGGAGGGCGCGGGTAGGGTGTAGGCAGGAACTTCTGCCACCCGCACAAGCACCTCCCATCCGCCCAAAAGCACCAGCATCGTCAAGGCGCCGACCCAGCGCCCGAACCGACGCCCAGGGCCGAATCGCGCCATGCTTGAACCGGGATCCTGGCGCCTCATGGGCTGGCATCCTCGCAGAGCAGCGCTTCAGAAATGGCAGCGCAAATTTCGTGGAAGCGTGGGGTGTTCCTGAAGCCAGGTTCTCGCGGAAAGGGCTCGTCAACCTCGAACTGCCGGACGATGCAGGCCGGTCGACCGCCCATCACCAAAACCCGGCTGCTCATGAAGACCGCCTCGGGAACCTGGTGGGTTACGAAGCACAGCGCAAACCCTTCCGATTGCCACCACCGCAGCAGGTCAGCCTGCAGGCGATGGCGCGTCGGGTCGTCCAGGGCGGAAAAGGGCTCGTCCATCAGAACCAGGTCGCGTCGCATGACCAAGGCCCGCGCGATCGAGGCCCTCATGCGCATCCCGCCCGAGAGTTGATGGGGCAAGAGGTTGAGCGCATCGCCCAGTCCAACGCGCTGCAGGACCTCGCGCACCCGTTGGTTGCGCTCGGCGCGGCTCATGCCGCCAACACGCAATGGCAGTTCGACATTGCGCAAGACCGTGGCCCAGGGAAGCAGGGCTGGCTCCTGGAACACGAATGCAGGAACCTGCGGGGTTGTGGTCAGGAATCCCGCCGTCAAGGTCTGCAGCCCTGCCAACACCCGCAGCACGGTGCTTTTGCCGCAGCCCGAAGGACCGAGCAGAGTCACGCTTTGTCCTCGATGCAGCTTCAGGCTCAAGCCCGACCAGACGGGCAAACTGCGCCCAAACGATAGGCTTGCGCCTTCGAGGGCAGCCACAGGCGGCTCAAGCGGAGCTTCGCCTGAAGCCTCCACAATGGGAAGTAGGAAACTGTTCAAACCATCACCATGGCCACTTTGAATGTCAACGGTCAATCCCGCACAGTCGCTGCAGCACCCGACACGCCATTGCTTTGGGTTCTGAGGGAAGAATTCGGCCTGACCTCAGCCAAGTATGGCTGTGGAACCGGCCAGTGCGGAACCTGCACCGTGCTCCTGGATGGCACTGCCGTGCCCAGTTGCTCTGTGCCTGTTTCAAGCCTCTCGCCAAGCCGGGAGATCCGCACCCTTGAGGGCTTCGGCACGCCGCTGGAGCGTCGCCTCCAACAGGCTTGGGTCGCACTCAATGTGTCCCAGTGCGGCTACTGCCAAAGTGGCGTCCTTGTTGCGGCGGCGGCGTTGCTGTCGAGATTTCCCCGGCCCAGCGACGCACAAATCGACGCGTCCATCGGGAACATCTGCCGATGCGGGACCTATCAGCGCATTCGGCAGGCGATTGTTCTGGCGGCGCAGTTCGAGGACAAAGCGGCGGGCGCTTGACCTTCGCGCCAGTTTCGGAATCGACTCAACTCCTTTATTTAACATAATATACATCGTCGTGGCTTAAGGCTCGCTCAGGGCGCAGCACCGCCACGCCTCTGGAGAAGCGCGTCGGCGAGCGACTCCCGCCCAGCCCACCGGGCCGCAGCGACCGCATCCTGACCGGACGCGTTCTTCTCCAGCGGGTCTGCGCCAGCCGAAACCAACGCCCAGACCACGTCATCACGCCCAAACCGGGCCGCCAAGATCAGCGCAGGTGTTCCTGCCGGGTTGCGGGCCCTCAGGTCGGCACCCGCACGCAGCAGCACCCGCACCGTGGCGACATCACCGCCGGAGGCGGCATAGTGGATCGGTGCCCACCCCGGGCGATTGACGGCAGCGCCGCGATCGATGAGCCTTTGAACCCAATGGGACAGCCCGCGCAGACTGGCCATCATGAGCGCGGTTTCATTGTTCACATTGGGTGCGTCCACCTTCAGGTCGGGGTGCCTGAGCAATGCTTCAGCCACCTCATGATGACCATCGCGCAAGGCAGAAACCAAGGCGGGTTCGCCTTGGTCGTTGGGCGTATTCGGGTCAAAGCCCCTGGACAGCAGCGAAACAATCGTTTTGGCGTCGTCGAAACCCACGGCGGTGAAGTAGCGCCGGTAGGGGTCTGCCATCGCTGTTCCAGAACAGATGAGCCCAATAAAAACAGCCGCCTGTATTGCTTTTATGCTGTGTTGCTTTAACTCTTTCATTCGGGGATTCAGTGCTCGAGCCTAAAGAGTTGCTTGAAGTTTCTTGTCGTGACTCCCGCAACATCGGCCAATGCCATTCCACGGATTTCAGCCAATTGGCGCGCCACCTCAACCACATGGGCCGGCTCGTTGACTTTGCCCCGAAACGGCACAGGGGCCAGGAACGGACTGTCGGTTTCGATCAGCAGGCGATCCAGAGGAACCCACGCCGCCACATCCCGAAGGTCTTGCGCATTGCGAAAGGTCAGGATGCCGGAAAACGAGATGTAGAAACGCAAGGCCAAGGCTGCACGCGCAACCTCGGCGGTCTCTGTGAAGCAGTGGAAGACCCCTCCGCACCGCTCAGCGCCCTCCTCCTGCAGGATCTGCAGCGTGTCGGCACTGGCCGCGCGGGTGTGGATGATCAGCGGCTTGCCGGCAAGCAATGCCGCTCGAACATGGGCGCGAAAGCGCTGCCTTTGCCACTCCATATCCTCCCAACGGCGCTCACCGATGCGGTAGTAATCCAACCCTGTCTCCCCAATGCCGATCACCTTGGGGTGGTCGGCAGCGTCGAGCAGATCCTGAACACTGGGCTCCCGCTCATCCTGTTGATCAGGATGCACGCCCACCGTACACCACCAGTGGGGATCCGATTCGGCCAAGGCTTTGACCTCGGAAAACTCCTCCACCTTGGTCGAGATCACGAGCGCGCAGTCCACATTGGACTGCGCCATCGAGGCACGAACCTCAGGCAGGCGATGGCGCAGCTCAGGGAAATTCAGGTGGCAGTGCGAATCGACGAACATTCTTGGATTTCCTTCATCCGCGCGCCTGTTCGGCTGCCCGTGGGGAGCTGGCGCCAGGCGCGCCCACCCGGCGTGTCGATGCGGGCGTCGAGGGCCAGCATCGCCGCGCCTGCAGCACCAGAGACTCCACAAGCAGCGGCGAATTCCAAGGATGGTCCTGATGGCGCGCCGTTCGAAGCAGGCTCTGCCACCACTGCGCGAGTTCCGAAGCCTTGGCACCTGGGGGCAACGACTCCGCCGGAAAGTAGCTCGGCGCAGCCCCATGCGCACGGGACATCAAGTCCAGACAGAGCTTTTGCAAGGCATCGACCAACCGAGGGATGGGCACGCCCACCAGCGATTCGCTGGCCCCGCGCCGCACCGCGGAGGGCAATTCAGCCCACCATCGCGCTCCAAGGCCCTCGCGGTCCAGCTCAAGAGCCAGCTGCGGCTGGCCAGCGGCGGCCTGCAGCAACAGATCGGCGTTCTCGGTGGCCGCCGAATCGTTAAAAAACTCGAGCGGCTGCGGCGTCGTCGTTGCCGGGCAAGCGACCATCTGGCACCGGCTCACGAGCGTGGGCAGCAGCAGGCTCGGGTCTGATGCGGTCATGACCACGCGCAAGGATCCGGCAGGTTCCTCCAAGGTCTTGAGCATTGCGTTGGCCGCCACCTGATTGAGCGCTTGTGCCGGGTGCACAAGGATCACCTTGGCGCGGCCGCGGCTGCTCGTCTGATGGGCCCAGTCGATGGCCTTGCGGATGTCGGCGACACGAATCTCTCTGCCCGATGCCTTGGATTTGACTGAAGGGCCTGACGCTGACGATTCGCTGTCTTCCGCAAGCCAGTCCACGCCGAGACCGGACCGCAAAGCTTCAGGCACCAAAAGCATGAAATCGGGGTGGGTTCCGGCCGAGAGCAAGGCACAGGAGCCGCAGTTTCCACAGGCCATCCGTTGTTGGTCGCCCAAGCCAAGCGCAGGCTGCGCCGTCCGATCCTCGCAAAGCCAGCCTTGGGCCGTGACCATCGCCAGCTCGAAAATGCCGTGGCCGTGCGCCCCATGGAGGAGGATGGCATGACCACGTTGTCGTGCAGCGTGGGCCCAGGCGGGCTCAAGCCACGGCAAGGGCCACCGCCCTTCCTTGTCAATCCAGGGCGGCGCTGATGGACCCAGTGCCTCAGCCATCGGCGCCCTCACTTGGCAGGGTCGGGAAGCGCGCAGCCAAGAGGGTCAGCACCCTGGCGGACACCTCCTGGGATTCGGCTGTGGAGTCGACTCGGGCAAACCGTGTCGGGTCGGCACTCATCCGACGCGCGTAGGCATCACGAACCCTGCTGAAGAAATCGCCATCCTGGGCTTCAAAACGGTCAGGCTGCCGAACCGCCGCCCTCCTGGCGCGCGCCACCTCCGGGGGAACATCAAACCAAAGGGTGAGGTCGGGCTGTCTTTGGCCCTGGACCCAACGCTCCAATTGCAGCAGCGTGTCCCAATCGAAGCTTCGCCCACCGCCCTGGTAGGCGAATGTGGCGTCCGTGAATCGGTCACAGAGCACGACCGAGCCGCGCTGCAGGGCCGGCTCGATCACTCGTAGGAGGTGCTCCCTGCGGGCCGCAAAAACAAGAAGAGTCTCTGTCAGAGGATCCATGGCCTGGTGCAGCACCATCTCCCGCAGTCGCTCGGCCAGAGGTGTGCCCCCAGGCTCCCGGGTCAGCACCACTTCCCGGCCACGCGCCCTCCACCACTGGGCCATCACAGCCAAATGGGTGGACTTTCCGGCACCATCGATGCCCTCCAGGGTGATGAACAAGGGAGATTCTTCCGTCAGGGTCTGCCGGCTGCCATTTTCTGATAACGCCACACCGCCTGGTTGTGCTCCTGCAGGGTTGCACTGAAGTGGCTGCTGCCGTCTCCCCGAGCCACGAAATACAGAGCTTCGGTCTTCTGCGGCTGCACTGCTGCGCGAATGGACTGGGCCCCGGGCATGGCGATGGCGTGGGGCGGCAACCCCTTTCTTGTGTAGGTGTTGAAGGGGGTGTCGGCCTGCAGGTCTCGTCGCCGCAGGTTGCCGTCGAAGGACGCACCCATTCCGTAGATCACTGTGGGGTCGGTCTGCAAAGGCATTCCCAGACGCAGCCGATTGACAAAGACCCCGGCGATCTGCGCGCGATCCGCCTGGCGCCCGGTTTCCTTTTCAATGATCGAGGCCAGGATCAGCGCGTCGGCTGGCCTCTTCAGCGGCAGTCCGGCATGCCGCTGCTCCCACGCCCGCTCAAGTTGATTCTTCATGGCCGAGTGGGCCTGCTGAAGCACCGCACGGTCGCTGGCGCCCCTCGCATATCGATAGGTGTCCGGGAAGAACCAACCCTCGGCCGGCAGGCCTGCGGAACCCAGCATTTCCATCACCTCACCGTCGCTCAGGCCCGTGGTGGTGAGCCTCAGCCCCGGTGAGGCCTTCAGGGCTGAGCGCATCTGGGCGAAGGTCCACCCCTCGATGAACGTGACCGACTCGAGAGCCTCCTCCCCTCGAACCATCTTGTCCAGCAGGCTCGAGGGCGTCACGCCCGGTTCCACCGCGTAACTGCCCGCACGGATTTGCCTGGCCTTGCCCGACCATCTGAACCAGGCCTGCAGGGCCCATATCGGCGTTTGAACCCCCGCTGCAACCCAATCCTGCGCCACGGCCACCCCGCTGCGCCCACGCTCGACATTGAGTTCCACCACCGAATGCTTCAGCGTCAGGGGCGAGTGGGCCCACCATAAGAATGCAGCACCAAGCCCTGCGATCAGGGAGGCTCCAACGGCAAGGGTGAGCCCCAGCCAGAAGACCACCCCCCGGCGGCCCCGGGATGCGGAAGCTCGACCCGCAACCCTTTTGGCGCCAGTGCTCATGGGTGCAAATGATAATCAAGCCATGAGCGAGACTCCCACCGCATCGACCGCTTCCTGCGCCCTCCCCCATCTGGGCCTGATCAGCGTTCACGGCGCTGACGCCGCATCCTTTCTGCAGGGGCAACTCACCCAGGATGTTCAGTCGATGAGCCAGCAGGAGGCGCGGCCCGCCGGCTACTGCAGCGCCAAGGGCAGACTGTTGGCCACCTTCGCGCTGGTTCGACATGGCCAGGAGCGGTGGTGGCTGATCACCCGAACAGATCTGCTGGAATTGCTGGCACGCCGCTTGAGGATGTTTGTCCTGAGAGCCAAGTGCAGCATCGACATCGTTTCCTCGGCGCAGGTCCGCGGATCGTGGGAGCCGGGCGCTGTGCCTTGGCAGGTCGACCTGCCATCGGGTGACAGGCACGTCGACTCTCAGGACTCACTGCTGCGCATGGGGTGGCTGGGCGGGCGCAGCCTCGTGGTCTTGCCGCAGGCGGCGCGGGATTCGGGGCTCCCGGGTGGCGCCCCCAGGGGGGAAAGCGACGACATCCTCTGCGGCTGGCCCTGGATCGAGCCCGGGACAGTTGAGCAGTTCGTTCCGCAGATGGTGAACTTCGAGCTGCTTGGAGGTGTGAACTTCCGCAAAGGCTGCTACCCGGGTCAGGAGGTGGTGGCGCGCAGTCAGTACCGTGGAACGCTGAAGCGACGAATGGGGCTCTTTGAAGTTGGTGCTGCGGCACCGGTGGCGGCCACGGAAATCTTCCACAGCCTGGATGCCGGCCAGCCCGCTGGCATGGTTGTCAACGCCAGCGCCGATCCGGCGGCCACTCAGACTTCCCTTCTGCTGGCTGAAGTCAAGACAGCCGCACGGCTTGCAGGCTCCCTGCATCTGGGCAGCCCGTTGGGGCCCGTTCTTGTTTCACGGGAGCTGCCCTACATCATTCCGGCGGAAGGACAGTAATGTGTCTGATCGCGCTGGCTTGGCAGGTGCACCCGCAGTATCCGGTTGTCATTGCAGCGAACCGGGACGAATTCCATGACCGCCCCGCCGCGCCGATGCGGTGGTGGGATGACCGCAACACTCTGGCCGGCCGCGATCTCAAGGCTGGCGGCACCTGGCTGGGGATCAGTCGCTCGGGTCGCATTGGCGTCCTGACCAACGTCCGGGAGCCCGGCGGCCATGATGGTGCGCTGATCTCTCGCGGCAATCTGGTGCGGTGGTGGCTTGATTCCGACCATGATCAGGAGTCTCTGACGCGCCGTCTGGATGGTGTGAAGACCAATGGATTCAGCCTCCTGGGCCTGGATGTCACCCACCGGCAGGCCCACTGCTGGAGCAATCGCTTCGGCCATCGGAAAAGCCTGCCGCCGGGCATCTATGGCCTGTCGAACGCAGCCCTCGATGAGCCCTGGCCGAAGCTGCAGCGGATCAAGCAACATCTGCGTGCGCTTGTCGACTCCGCTTCGGGCGCGCACTCCTGCGGCAGAGTGGACCGCCTGATCGAGACGCTTCTGCACGGCCTGACCGACCGGCATCAGCCGGCGGATCACGAATTGCCGTCGACGGGCGTGGACATGGGTTGGGAACGCGCCTTGGCCCGAGTCTTCATTGAGGCCCCGCAGGAACGCTACGGCACCCGATGCTCAACGGCGATCGTGCTGCAGGAGAGTTCTGGCGGCGCGGGCTGGCGGCTTCACGTGGCGGAGCAATCATGGACTGCCCTGGGCTTGCCTGGCCCGAGAGTCAACCATCAGATCGAGAGTCCCAGCTGATCGGCAAGGCGGTTTCAGACCCATGCCCTGCGCATGACGCAGTGCTCGATTCCCGCCTCCTCAAACCGGGCTGAGCACACCTCAAAGCCCTGACGCGCATAAAACCCGACCGCGGGCAACTGCGCATGGAGCACCACCGATCCGAGCCCCAGGCGGCGCGCCTCCTCGCACAGCGCCTCAAGCAGCAGGCGACCGACCCCCGCGCCCCTGAGATTGGCGATCACGGCCATGCGCCCGATCTTTCCCGTGCGGTCGTCCTGGACCACGAGCCGTCCGGTTCCAACGGCCTGCCCGATCCAGTTGTGCGCAACGACGTGTCGGGCAGCGTCATCGAGACCATCGCTCTCGATCCGGACATCGACACCCTGCTCCTGCACAAAAACGGCATTTCGCAGTGGCGAGGCTTGAGCACCCAGATCGGCGTGACTGCCGGTCTGGATTCGTATCACGGGCCTGCGATCCTCGAAGGCTTGTATCCACGAGCGCAGACGCTCGGGAATCGGGAGACTTGTCTGAGTTGCGGGATCGGCAAAGACGTAGACGATTTCCCCATGAACCAGGGCACGAGTGCCCTTGAAGGCACAGGCCTGCAGAGTCATCGAGCGCGTGCCCATGCGCTGCAACCGCATGCCGATGTTCAGCTGATCGTCATACCGGGCTGAGGCTTCGTACTCCAGGGTGGCCTTGCGGACATAGAGATCACCCCCCAGCGCATGCATGGCCTCGTGATAGGGCATGCCCATTTGTCTCCAGTAGGCGGCCACTGCGGTGTCGAAGTACATCAGGTAGTGGCCGTTGAAGACAATCTTCTGCAGGTCGACCTCAGCCCAGCGCACCCTCAGCGGATCCAGGCAGCGGAAATCGGACGGCCGAGGCAGGGGCCGAGGCTCTGGACTGTGGCTCATTTCAGCCTCCGTGGTTCGTGGATCATCGGTCTTGAAACTGGCACAACAGGCATTCACGCACGGATGGCTGCCCGAGTTGGGCTTGGGCACAATTCGGGGCAGTCCGGTGAACCGAGCGCTGTTGCCCATGGCCATCATCCATTATCTGACCCAGATCCAGTTCGACCACGGAGCCCTCGCCCTGCTGCCACAGGAGTGCGAGCGCGTCGGCATTCAGTGTCCTCTGGTCGTCAGCGATGCCGGCGTGAAGGCGGCTGGCATTCTTGGGCGAGGCCTTGAAGTGATCAGAGACCTCAGGCATGCCGTCTTCGCAGAGACGCCGAGCAATCCCACCGAGGCCGCGGTGCGCGCTGCCCTGCGCATCTACAACGCCGATGGCTGCGACGGCATCATTGCCTTGGGCGGTGGGTCCAGCATCGATCTGGCCAAGGGTGTTGCCATCGCGGCTGCCCATGCAGGGCCGCTGGCGCACTACGCGACGATCGAGGGCGGAAGCCCCAGGATCACCTCAGCCGTGCCACCGCTCATCGCTGTGCCGACAACGGCAGGCACCGGCAGCGAAGTGGCGCGGGGGGCGATCCTGATCGTCGACGATGGGCGCAAGCTCGGATTCCACAGTTGGCACCTTTTGCCTCGAGGCGCCATCCTCGACCCTGACCTCACGCTCGGCCTCCCCCCCCTGCTGACCGCGGCCACAGGAATGGACGCCATCGCGCACTGCATGGAAACCTACATGGCCGCGGCCGCAAACCCGCCGGCCGATGGCATAGCGCTCAACGGCCTGGAGCGCGGATGGGCCCACATCGAGTTGGCCACGAAAGCCGGGCACGACCCCAACGCCCGTTGGCAGATGATGAGCGCAAGCATGCAGGGGGCCATGGCATTCCAGAAGGGGCTGGGGTGCGTCCACTCCCTCAGTCACAGCCTGGGCGGGGCAAATCCCAAGCTTCACCACGGAACTCTCAATGCCATCTTCCTGCCGGCCGTGATCCGCTTCAATGCGCGGGCGCCGTCCATTCAGCGCGAAAACCGACTGCGCAAGATGGCTCAAGCCCTCGGGCTGCCAGGCTGTGACGACCGTGGCACCGAGTTGGCCGAGGCCGTGGCATCGATGAGCGAACGTCTGGGTCTGCCTCGAGGACTTTCGGATCTGGGGGTGAGACCCGACGCGTTTGAACGGATCATCGAAGGGGCGCTGGCCGACCATTGCCACAAGACCAATCCGATCACGGCGTCGGCGCAGGACTATCGCGACATGCTCGAGCAGTCGATGTAGCCTCAGAACACGGCGTGCGCGCCGCGGTTGTCCTCGGTCCCCTCTCTGGCCAAAGCCCGAAAGTGCTCGGCCAGGGTTCGATGGCCATGGGAGGGGGTGGCCTGCTCGCTGTAACGCCCGGTGTCAGGGTCCAGGACAAGCATTGATTCCGAGGCGTAGTAGCGGCCGATGCGGCCCAGCTCAGCCTTGGCCATGGCCGCCGGCCAAACCGCTCCAACCGTTTCCAGAAGGGTGACCCCCATATCGAGCAGGGCCAGTGGCACCTCACGAAATCGTGGCCTGATCCCAAGTGCCTCGAACATCAGCAAGCCCTGCTGCCGCGGCGTGAGCGCAGGGCCCGGCCCCCCGATGGGAAGAATGCGTCGGTGTCTCGACGAATCGTCCAGGCAGCCCGCGAGGTAGTCGCCCAAATCCTCGTCACTGATGGGCTTGCAGGCTGTCAGATCTCCGCGTCCGAACACGAGATAGGGCCTCCCGCGCCGCAGACGGCCGATCTGCCCTGAGAGCGACTTGAAGAAGGCGGTCGGACGAACGATCGAGTAGTTCAAGCCCGACGCGATCAACTCGGCCTCGAAGGCGAGCTTGGCCTGCTGGAACGCCAACAGTGGCCGCTGGACACAGATGGCCGAAAGCAGAACGACATGCCCGACCCCCGCCTGCCGACATTGGCCCAGGGCCTGCACATGGCCTGCGTGATCGACAGCCCAGGCATCGACTGGATCGCCGGTGCGCGAGGCCATGCAGGAGACCCAGACATCAAAGCTTTCACCCCGAAGCCCGTCCTCTTGCAACGATCGGGCGTCAAGCGGGTTTCCGAACCGAACTTCCACGCCACGCAGGCCGCCCAGAGCCCGGACTGCGGGATTCGTCGGCGCCGTGCTTGGCGCGCCGCGAATCATGCACACGACCCGATGCCCCCTCTCGGCCAGGCAGCGGGCTGTGGCCAGGCCTATCGTTCCGGTGGCTCCCAGCATGAACACCCGAGCCGTGCGGGCGGGGAAAGGCCCCGAATCGGGCACCGGAGATGAACATGTGCTGCTCATCGCCGGATCATAGGCGCGCTCAGTGAAACTGTTCCTCCTCCGTGGATCCGCTGAGCGCCCTCACACTCGATGATCCGCCCTGGATCACCGTGGTCACATCGTCGAAATAGCCTGCGCCAACCTCCTGCTGATGGCTCACGAATGTGTAGCCCTGCTCGCGGGCGCGGAACTCCGGCTCCTGCACCATGTTGACGTAGTGCTTCATGCCCTCACCCTGTGCATAGGCATGGGCAAATTGGAACGTGTTGTACCAGTTGATGTGGATTCCAGCGAGCGTGATGAACTGGTACTTGTAGCCCATTGCACCCAGCTCATCCTGGAATGCCGCAATTGTCCTGTCGTCGAGATTCTTCTTCCAATTGAACGATGGTGAGCAGTTGTAGGAAAGAAGCTTGCCCGGGCATTGGGCGTGGACGGCCTGGGCAAACTCGCGGGCAAAGCCCAGGTCCGGAGTGCCCGTCTCGCACCAGACCAGGTCCGCGTAGGGTGCGTAGGCCACACCCCGGCTGATGGCCTGCTCAAGCCCGTTGGTGACTCGATAAAAGCCCTCGGGAGTGCGCTCACCCGTCAGGAACGGCCGGTCGTTGGCGTCGTGGTCGCTTGTCAGCAGATTGGCTGCCTCGGCGTCGGTTCTTGCCAGGATGATGGTCGGCACGCCCATGATGTCGGCCGCAAAGCGGGCGGCGATGAGCTTTTCAACGGCCTCGCTGGTGGGCACCAACACCTTGCCGCCCATGTGGCCGCACTTCTTCACCGCCGCAAGCTGATCTTCGAAGTGCACGCCCGCAGCGCCGGCGGCGATCATGTTCTTCATCGGTTCGAAGGCATTGAGTACGCCGCCAAAGCCTGCCTCTGCGTCTGCCACGATAGGCA
>CAYYYC010000001.1:2887-44897 GCA_964475695.1 uncultured Rubrivivax sp. | reverse complement strand
CGATGTTGTAGCCCGAGGACACGATCATGTCGTCGGTGCGGGACACATAGTGGAAAAAGCCCTGGGCATTGCGCCAGTAGGCGTCGCCCGTGAGGTTCCAGCCCCGGCTGACATAGTTGCGCTGCCGCTCATCGGACAGATAGCGGCACCCGGTGGGGCCCCGCACCGCCAGTCGGCCGGTGGTGCCGTCGGGCACAGGCATCCCCTGCTCATCGACGATGCGGGCCTCATAGCCCGGCACGGCCTGCCCGGTGGCTCCGGGCAGCGACTGCTCGGCGGTGGCCGAGATGAAGATGTGCAGCATTTCAGTGGAGCCGATGCCGTCGATCATGCCCAGTCCCGTGGCTTGCCGCCAGAGCTCCCGGGTGGCCGCAGGCAGTGCCTCCCCGGCGGAGACGCAGTGACGCAGGCTGCCGCCGCGCAGTTCGTTGCCGCGCGCGGCCATCGCGCGGTAGGAGGTGGGCGAGGTGAAGGCCACCGTGGCGCGGTGCCGCCGGATGCCGTCGATCAGGTTTGGCGGCGAGGCCTGCGCGAGCAGGACGGCGCTTGCGCCTGCGTGCAAAGGAAACAGCAGCAGGCCGCCCAGGCCGAACGTGAAGGCCAGGGGCGGGCTGCCGATGAACACATCCTCGGCCGTGGGCCGCAGGACATGCTCGGGCCAGCACAGACAGGCGGCCATCACGTCACGGTGGAAGTGCATCGTGGCCTTGGGCACGCCGGTGGTGCCGGAGGTGAAGGCGAGGAAGGCGGTGTCGGTGGCGGCGGTCTGCACCGCGGCAAAGCCATCGCTGTGGCGCGCCATCGCCGCCTCCAGCGATTGGGCTCCATCGGTGTGGATCCACTTGATCTGCGTCAGCGTGCTGCCCTGAGCGGCGGCGTTCAGCGCCTCGGCCAGCGTCACGTCGCACAGGGCGTGGCTGATCTTTGCCTTGTCGATGATCACTCTCAGCTCGCGCTCGCGCAGCAGCGGCATCGTTGGGACGGCCACGCCGCCGGCCCTGACAACGCCCAGCCAGCAGGCGGCCATCATCGGAGTGTTGGGGCTGCGAAGCAACACCCGATTGCCCGGCACCAGCCCCATGTCGCGCACCAGAACCTGGGCCACACGATTGCTTTGGGCCAGCAGCTGCGCATAGGTCCAGGCCAAGGTGTCCGAGACCAGGCATGGGCGTTCGCCCCAGCCTCGGGCCACTGCGCCATCCAGCAGTTCAGCCGCACAGTTGAGGGTGCCGCGCGCTGCCAGGGCCTGCAGGGCGGGGCCCTCGAAAATCAGATCAGGCCATTGGTCGGTCGGGGGCAGATGATCGGCGGCGAAGGTGTCGACATGAGCGCTGGGCATGGGCGACTCCGGGCGAAAAGTTTTCTTGAAGCGGTGGACAGGACGGACTCTGGCCTGGTGCTCAGGGCCCGTGGCGCAGCAGTTCCCGGCCGATGATCAGCTGCTGCACTTCGCTGGCGCCCTCGTAGATGCGCAAGGCTCGAATCTCGCGGTAGAGCCGCTCCACCGTCTGTCCGCTGACCACGCCCATGCCGCCCCACAGCTGCACCGCCGCATCGATCACCCGCTGCGCATTCTCGGTGGCGGTGAGCTTGGCCATGGCGGCTTCTCGCGTGACGGTGTGGCCCTGATCCCGGCGCCACGCGGCGCGATAGGTCAGCAGTGCCGCAGCATCCACCTGCACCGCCATGTCGGCCAGGCGGGCTTGGGTGAGCTGGTGGTCGGCCAGAACACCGCCGAACATCTCTCGGGACCGGGCCCGAGCGAGGCCTTCGGCCAGCGCCCGGCGCGCAAACCCCAGGGCTGCAGCGGCCACCGAGGTTCGGAACACATCGAGCGTGCGCATCGCGATCTTGAATCCCTCGCCGGCGGCCCCGATGCGGTGGCTCAGCGGAATGCGGCAGTTGTCGAAGCGCAGGAGGGCCAGCGGGTGCGGCGCGATCACCTCGATGCGCTCAGCCACCACCAGGCCCGGGGCATCGGCGGGCACAAGGTAGGCCGAGATGCCCTGGGAAGGTTTGGCGCCGGAAGCCGCAGTCCAATCGGCGTCCCGGGCGAAGACCACATACAGGTCTGCGATGCCGCCGTTGGAGATCCAGGTCTTTTCGCCGTTGAGCACGATGGCCTGGCCTTCCTGGTGCGCCCGGCACCGCATCGCAGCGACATCCGAACCCGCGTCGGGCTCGCTCAGCGCGAAGGCGGTGATGCACTGGCCGCTGACCACTTGGGGCAGCCAGCGGTCACGCTGTTCGCGGGTGCCATGAAGACTGACTGCGCCTGAACCCAGGCCCTGCATGGCCAGGGCGAAGTCGGCCAGACCGTCGTGCTGGGCCAGCGTTTCGCGCAGCAGGCAAAGCTTGCGTGTGTCCAGCGCCTGGCCCTCGGCCAGGGCCACCACGGGCTGCAGCCATCCGGCCTGACCCAAGCGCCGCACCCAGGCGCGGCACTGCCCGTCGGCGCCGAGGTGGTCTTCATGGGCCGGCTGGGCTTGGGTCCATCGCGCCAGTTCCTGGACAAAGGACCGGTGGCCGTCGTCGAAGAAGGGCCACTCCAGATGGGCGAGGCTGGGATGATGGTCGCTCACGCTCAGTTCCCCTGAAAAGCCGGCTTCTCACGCTTGACGAAGGCCTCATAGGCGCGGGTGTAGTCCTGGGTGAGCATGCAGATCGCCTGGGCCTGAGCCTCGGCCTCCAAAGCCTGCTCGATCGTCATCGACCACTCCTGGTGCAGCATCGTCTTGGTGATCCCGTTGGCGAACGTTGGCCCGGCCCGGAGATCGCGCGCCAGACCTTGGGCCTGCTCCTGCAAGTCCTGCGGCAGACACAGCCGGTTGAAGAAGCCCCAGCGTTCGGCTTCCTCGCCACCCATCACGCGCCCGGTGTAGAGCAGTTCGCTGGCCCGTCCCTGGCCGATGAGCCGCGGCAGGATGGCGCAGGCCGCCATGTCGCAGCCGGCCAGACCCACGCGGTTGAAGAGGAACGCCGTCTTGCTGCGCGCCGTGCCCAGCCGCAGGTCCGAAGCCATGGCCAGGATCGCCCCAGCACCGGCGCAGACGCCATCGATGGCCGCGATGATGGGTTGCGGGCAGGTTCGCATGGCCTTGACCACGTCGCCGGTCATGCGGGTGAACATCAAGAGCTCGGGCGCAGGCAGCTTGACCAAGGGGCCGATGATCTCGTGCACATCGCCGCCCGAGCAGAAGTTGCCGCCGGCGCCCTCGATCACCACAACGTGCACATCATGGGCCAGGCGCAGATCGTGGAAGAGGTCGCGCAGCTCCGCATAGCTGTCGAATGTCAGCGGGTTCTTGCGCTCGGGCCGGTTCAGGGTGATCGTGGCCACGCCATCCTGGCAGCGCCAGAGGAAGTGCTGCGCGGCGTGGTCGGCCATCGGTCGGCGATTGCCCTGGGCCAAGGCGGGATCGAGGGGTGCTGGGCGTGTCATGCGGTGGCTCTTGCGTGGGTGATGGGTGAAGAGGCGCGGTTGGGGCTGGCGCCGGCGCGACTGCGCTGCTCCAGGCCTTGGCGCAGGCTTCCGAGCAGTTCGAAGAGGGCGCGCTTGTCGGCTGAGGGCATGCCGTGGAAGAGCTCCCGCAACCAGGACTCGTGCTCCACGGCCATCTGGGCAAATCGCAAGCGACCGGCTTCGGTCAGGCGCACGCGCCACACGCGCCCATCCTTGGGGTCGCCGGCGCGCTCCACCCAGCCTTCCTGCACCAACTGGTCGGTCAGGCCGGTGACATTGCCTCCGGTGACCATCAGGCAGCGCGAGAGCTCGCTCATTCGCAGCCCCTGGGGATATCGCTCCAGTTGCGCCAGATAGTCGAACCGCGACAGCGTGGTGCCGAATCGCTTCCGCAGTCGCTGCCGCACCACCCGCTCGATGTCCAGGCTGCAGGCCAGCAGACGCAGCCAGATGCGCGTGTCCAGGTGGTCCTCGGCCTGAGCCCGCGCCTCCAGGCCCAGCCGAAGGCGGTTGAGGTGCAAGGGCGACGGCCGTGCCGGGTTGGGGCGGCGCGCCATGCCTCAGGCTCCCATCTCGCGCGGGGCAACCGGCCCGATGGCCGACTGGGCCTGCGCCTTTTCCCGCTCGAACAGGCGCTCCATCTGCTGCTTGCCCGAGAGATAGGGCATCGGCCATTCAATGGACTGTTGGCCCCAGCGCGCGGCTTCCTGCAGAGTCCATGCCGGATTGGCCAGGTGCGGCCGTGCCAGAGCGCACAAGTCGGCGCGGCCGGCCGCGATGATGCCGTTGACCTGATCCGCGTCGGTGATCGCCCCCACCGCGATGGTGGCGATGCCGGCTTCATTGCGGACGCGGTCGGCAAAGGGTGTCTGGTACATCCGCCCGTAGACAGGCTTCTGCTCGGCGCTGACCTGGCCCGATGAGCAATCGATGAGGTCGGCCCCGGCGACCTTGAAGGCTCGGGCAATCTCCACGGCGTCGTCGGGGGTGATGCCGCCCTCCACCCAGTCGTGCGCGGAGATCCGCACGGATATCGGACGCTCCTGAGGCCATGCGGCCCGGACGGCGGCAAAGACCTCAAGCGGATAGCGCAGCCGATTGGAAAGGCTGCCGCCCCAATCGTCCGCGCGGTGATTGGTCAGCGGTGAGATGAAGGACGACAGCAGATACCCGTGCGCGCAGTGCAATTCCAGCCAGTCAAAGCCGCAGGCCGCAGCCCGCCGCGCTGCCTTGACGAAGTCATCGCAGACGCGCTGCATGTCCTGCGGCGTCATGGCCCGCGGCACGGCGTTGACGCCGTCCACATAGGCCTGCGCGCTGGCGGCCAGCAGCGGCCAATTGCCTTGCGCATGGTCGGGCGCCAACGGCGTGTCCATGCCGGCGCCCTCCCAGGGCACATTGGTCGAGCCCTTGGGCCCGGCGTGGCCCAGTTGGATTCCGATCCTGGCGTCGCTGTGGGCATGCACGAAGTCAACGATGCGCTTCCAGGCGGCCCCCTGGGCGTCATTCCACAACCCTGGGCAACCCGGGGTGATTCGGGCGTCCGCGCTGGTGCAGGTCATTTCGGCCATCACCAGTCCGGCGCCGCCCACAGCGCGCGAACCCAGGTGCATCAGGTGCCAGTCCCCCACCAGTCCGTCATGCGCCATGTACTGGGCCATGGGCGAAACCACGATGCGGTTCTTCAGCGTGCACCCGCGGGCCCGGTAGGGAGTGAGCATGGGTGGTGTGGGGCGACCTGCACCAGCCGAAGGGGCTGTGTCGGCATCCAAAGCCTCCCGCGAACGGCGCTCCCACCAGCGCTCGAAGCCTTCAAGGTAGGCGCGGTCGCGCTCACGCAGGTTTTCATGGCTGATGCGCTGGCTTCGGGTCAGCAGGGTGTAGGCGAACTGCTCGGGCGGCAGGTGGGCATAGCGCTCCACGTTCTCGAACCATTCGGTGCTGTTGCGCGCGGCGTTCTGAATGCGTAGCACCTCGACCGAACGGGTGGCCTCATAGACGCCCAGCGCCTGCTCGAGGTCTGTCGGGTGCTCTGCGATGCGCTGCGCGAGCTCGATCGCATCCTCCAGCGCCAGCTTGGTGCCTGAGCCTATGGAAAAGTGGGCCGTGTGCGCCGCATCCCCCATCAGGACCACCGGGGCGCGTCCGTTGTGATGCACCCATTGGCGGCAAACCACACGAGGGAATCGAATCCACTGGGCCGAGCCCCGCAGGTGGGAGGCATTGCTCATCAGCCGGTGGCCCTGCAGCACATCGGCGAACAGCCGCTCGCACCAGGCGATGCCCTCCTCCTTGTCCATCGCCTCCAGGCCGGCCGCCCGCCACACCGGCTCCGGCGCCTCCACGATGAAGGTGGATGTGTGTTCATCGAAGCGGTAGGCGTGCGCCTGGAACCACCCGTGGGGCGTTTCCTGGAAGTCGAAGGTGAAGGCTTCAAACAGGCGCGTTGTGCCCAGCCAGACGAATCGGCACAGACGCAGGTCGATGTCGGGCCGGTAGGTGGCGGCGTACTTCTGGCGGATGCGGCTGTTCAGGCCATCGCTGGCGATGATGAGGTCGGCGTCGGCGTGGTCTTCGTCGGAAGTGTCCTGCTCGAAGCGCAATTCCACGCCAACCGCCTCGCAGCGCGCCTGCAGGATGTTGAGCAGCCGCTTGCGCCCGATGCCGCAGAAGCCGTGGCCGCCGGACCGCACCCGCGCCCCTCGGATGTTGACCTCGATGTCATCCCAGTGGTTGAAGGCCTGCAGGATCTGCGAGGCCGATTCCGGGTCGGCCTGCTGAAGCCGCCCCAGGGTCTGGTCGGAAAAGACCACGCCCCAGCCAAAGGTGTCGTAGGGACGGTTGCGCTCGACCACGACCACTTCGCGGGAGGGGTCCTGCTTCTTCATCAGCAGGCCAAAGTAAAGGCCGGCGGGGCCGCCGCCCAGGCAGACGATCTTCATGGCGGTGATGTTGGCGCAATTAGTTTAGAAGTCAAGCAGTTGTTCCCCTTGGCCCGCTCCGGTGACAATTCGCCCATGAGCGAGCCTCTGCATCCCTTCAAGTCGGTCAGCTACGCCGGCCGCGCTCCGGGCCCGCGCCTGTTGGTCACCGGAGCTGTCCACGGCAACGAGACCTGCGGCACCCTGGCGCTGCGCCGCCTGATCGAGGCGATCGATGCAGGCCAGATTCAGATCGCCCGCGGGGTGCTGACGGTGGTGCCCGTGACCAATCCGCTGGCCTATCGGCAAGGCACCCGCAACGGGGAGCGAAACCTCAACCGGGCCCTGGGGCCGGCCGCGGTGCCGCGAGAGTTTGAGGACCATGTGGCCAACTGGCTGTGTCCGCTGATGGCGGCGCACGACATCCTGCTGGACCTGCACTCCTTCAATGCGCAGGGCAAGCCGTTTGCGATGCTTGGCCCGCGCAACAACCGCGGCGTGACCGAGCCCTACGCCCATGCCGCCGAGGAAGAGGCTTGGGTTCGGGTGCTGGGGGTGGGCCGGGTGGTCGATGGCTGGCTGTCGACCTATGTGCGTGGCGTGGCCCGGCGTCGCGAGGAAGCCGGTGACCGCGCCGGCACTTTGGACCTCAACCCCAACTACGGCGTGGGCACCACCGAGCACATGCGGTCCCTGGGCGGTCGCGCGATCACCCTGGAGTGCGGGCAGCACCAGGACCCGCAGGCTCCCGAGGTGGCCTGGACTGCGGTGCGCAACACCCTGGCGCACTTCGGACTGACCGACGAGGCCCCGCCGCCGGCCCAACAGGACATCGAGGCCTTGACCATGCACGAGGTGGTGGACAAGCGGCACCCTCAGGACCGGTTCGCCCGCGAGTGGCAGAGCTTTGATGTCCTGCAGGCAGGAGACCTCATCGGGGTGCGCCACGATGGGCAGGAGGTGCGTGCGCCGGCCGCGGGCCGCATCATGTTTCCCAACGCGGCCGCAGTGGCCCGGCAGGAATGGTTCTATCTGGCCCAACCCAGCCAGCGTCTGGCGCAGCACGACTGATGCCCAGGCGGTCGCGCGGGGGCGTGCCATGACCCACCGGGGGAGCGCCATCGTGCTGGGGGCCGGCGTGGTGGGCGTCACCACCGCGTGGTCCCTGGCTGAATCGGGTTGGCGTGTCGAACTGCTGGACTCGCATGGGGTGGGGCTGGGAACCAGCCTGCGCAACGGCGGGCAGCTGAGTTACCGCTATGTGGCCCCACTGGCCGACACGGGCGTGCCGCTCAAGGCCTTGCGCTGGCTGATGCAGCGCGACGGGCCCTTGCGCTGGCGTCCCGCGTTCGACGGTCAGCAGTGGGCGTGGCTGCTGCGCTTTCTGGCCCTGTGCAACCGGCGTGACCACGCTGCCACCGCCCACCGGTTGGCCCGTCTGGGCCAGTACAGCCGCCAGTGCCTGCACAGGCTCATGCACGAGCATGGGGTGGAGGGCTTCGGCTGGGAGCAGGCAGGCAAGCTGGTGCTGCACCGCAGCGCCTTGACGCTGCGGCAGTCGGCCAGGGGAATGGATGAAAGCCAGGAACTGTGGGATGCCCAGCGCTGCCTGCAGCATGAGCCCGTGCTTGAGGGCTTGGCCGGGCGGATCGCCGGCGGGATCTACAGCGGTGACGAGGCGGTGGCCGATTGCCACGCCTTCTGCCGATCGCTGATGCGCCGCCTTGAGTCGCACCCGAACTTCAGGGGACTGTCTGTGGGCCGTGTCCTTGGGATTCGCCGACGACACGACCGGATGGAACTGAGCCTGCAGGAGGGCAGCTCGCCCTCGATCGCCGAGCCGCTGGCGGCCGACGCGGTGGTGCTGGCTGCGGGCATCGCCAGCGTGAGCCTTGCCGCACCCCTGGGGGTGCGCCTGCCGCTCTATCCGCTCAAGGGCTACAGCCTGGACATGCCCATCGAGGCGGGCCACCGGCCTCCCCGGGCCAGCATCACGGACCTGGAGCGTAAGGTGCTCTACGCCCGCATCGATGGGCGGCTGCGGGTGGCGGCGATGGTGGATCTGGTGGGCCACGATCCGCGCATCGACCAGCGGCGGCTGGACTCCCTGCTCCGGGTGGGCCGGACAGACCTGCCGGAGGCGGGCGACTACAGCCGGGCGCAACCGTGGGCGGGGCTGCGCCCTGCCACGCCCAGCGGTGCGCCGATCGTCGGGCCCTGTGCGGTGCCTGGCCTGTGGCTCAATGTCGGGCACGGGGCCTTGGGCTTCACCTTGGCTTGTGCCAGTGCTGAGTTGTTGGCTGCGCAGATGGCCGGCCAGCCGATGCCTGAGCCGCTGCGGGGCCTGGACTTCTCGGCCTGAGGCCCGATCTCAGGCCTCACCCAGGGCTGCCCTGAGGCTGCCTGCAGACTGTTCCAGCAGCGCCTGTGCCTCCTGGGCCTGCAGGCCGCGACGCAGCATCACCACCGCCACCTTGACCTGGTAGCCGCAATCGCGCAATGCGGCTTCGGCCTGGGCCTGGCCCACACCGCTGGCCTGCATGGTCAGCCGCACCGCCCGCTGCACGAGCTTGATGTTGGTGGCCCGCAGATCCACCATCAGGTTCCCGTACACCTTGTGCAGTCGCACCATCACTGCGGTGGAAAAACTGTTGAGCGCCACCTTCTGCGCCGTTCCGGCCTTCAGCCTGGTGCTGCCCGAGAGGATCTCCGGCCCGGTGTCCAGCACGATGCCGATCTCGGCGGCGTTGGGCAGCGGGGAATCGGGGTTGTTGGCCATCCCGATGGTCAGGCAGCCCAGGGAGCGGGCCGTGGTGATCACGCCCAGGGCAAACGGCGTCGTGCCCGAGGCTGCGACTGCAAAGACGGTGTCGTCCTCGGTGGGCCCCAGGCGGTGAAGGTCCTGTGCCCCCTGAGCGCCGTCGTCCTCGGCGCCTTCGACCGCCAGGAACATCGCCCCCTCGCCGCCGGCCAGCAAAGCCGGCGCTCGATGGCGGGGCCATGAAAATGTCGGATTCAGCTCAACGGCATCGAGAACGCCCAAGCGCCCGCTTGTGCCTGCGCCCGCATAGATGAGGCGACCACCCCGGGCCAGCCGCTCGGCGGTGGCGTCGACCGCGCGGCCGATGGACTGGACGGCGGCCTGCACCGCGCGCACCGCGACCCAGTGGTCATCCACAAGCACCGACACGAGCTGTGCGGTGTCGTACCGGTCGAGCTCGGCGTGTGCGGGGTTGGTGGACTCGGTGCGTGAGACGCTCATGGACGCCCCCGACGATTCAGCGCGGCACTTCGTTGCGCAGCCCGGTCAGCGCCGTGAGCAGGGCGGCCGTTTCCGCGTCGGGCAGGCCGTCGTATTTGGCCGGGCGGTACTTCATCTGAAAGGCCGCAATCACACGCCGTGTGGGGGCGTCAAGCTCACCATGGTCAGCCACCAGGAAGCCGTGCCGGGCCAGCGCCTGCTGAAACCACTTCACCGGGGGGAGCTGGGCCTGATGATCGGGCAGAGCCTTGCGCACGGCCGCTTCGTCGGGCCACAGGATCAGGCCTTCGTCCGCCAGACGCTTCCAAGGGAAGAGCGGGCCTGGATCGACCTTGCGCTGCGGTGCGATGTCGCTGTGCCCCAGGACTCGGTCGGGGCGAATCTGGTGGCGCTTGACGATCTCGCGCACCAACTCCACCACCCGGTCGATCTGCTCGGGCAGGTAGGGTTCGAAGTCTGCCCGTCCGTCGGGCCGCGGACTGTTGCCCGGGTTGACGATCTCGATGCCGATCGAGTTGCCGTTGAGCATGCTGTGCCGGTCCCAATGGCTTTCCCCGGCATGCCACGCCCGACGGTCTTCGTCGACGAGCCGGTACACCCGCACCGGCTTTTCGTCGGTCACCAGGTAGTGGGACGACACCTTGTGCTGGGTGAGCAGCCGGATTGAGGTCTCCAGGTCGACCGCGGTGTAGTGAATGATCAGGAATTGGGCGCGACTGTCCTGCCCCACCGAGCGGTAGGTCTGCGAGTCGATGCGTGGTCCGGCGCAGCCGGCCAAGGCCACAATGAGCGCTGCGCCAGGCAGCTTCCAGAGGCAGGACGCCACTCCAGCCCCAAGGCGTGACATGCACTTCATGGGCTCCGATTGTGGCCCGTGTTTGCCGCCGAACGTGAAATGATGGACCCCATGATCCGCAAATACCGACTTTTGTCCGTCGCCATCGTCTGGGCTGGCCTGGCCGCTGGGTGCCCCGCCGTGGCCTTTGGGGCTGACCAATCCCCCGCCGGCGCGCCGCCCCTGACGCTGCCCGGCGCCATCGAGCAGGCCCTGGCCAAGGCGGGACTGGGCCCGCAGGCACTGGCCGTGGCGGTGCTGCCTCTGGCGGCCGATGGGACCAGCGCAGGCCAAGGGCTGCTGCACCAGCCCGACCGGCCGATGCAGCCGGCCTCAGCCATGAAGGTGGTGACCAGCGCCGTCGGGCTCCACAGCCTGGGCCCCAACGGGCGCGGCTTCACCGAGCTCAGGAGTGCAGGCGTGTCCCGCGATGGACGGTTGGTCGGCGACCTGGTGCTTCGCGGCGGCGCTGACCTCGAGCTGGGCTTGCCGCAGCTGTGGGCGCTGATGCTTGAGCTGCGTGAGTCGGGCATCCGGCATCTGGAAGGCGACATCGTTCTCGATCGCCATCTGTTCTCGCCGGCCCGCATGGACTTGGGGGTTGCGCCCTTCGACGAGTCGCCGGAGTTTCCCTACAACGTCATTCCCGATGCATTGCAGCTTGCCGGCAACCTGCATGTGCTGGAACTGCAGTCGGATCGCCGACAGGTGGCCGCCCGCCTGCGGCCCGCGCTGCCCGGGGTGGCCATCGACAACCAGCTCCAGGTCCACCCGCCTGGCGAGGTGAGCTGCCGGGAATGGAGCAGCCGTGGATGGTTGCCGCCCCAGGCCGTCGAACAGCCTGACGGACGCGTCATCATTCGTCTCAGCGGCCGTTATCCGGCCGACTGTGTCCACCGCCAGCCGATGCAGCTCATGGAGCGCAACCGCCTGGCGCAGGCGCAGCTGGCCTGGGTTTGGAGTGAGCTTGGCGGTCAGTGGAGCGGTCGTGTGCGCGAGGCGGCTCCTGGCGAGTTTCGGCACGACGCCACACCCAAGGATGCGCCTGGGCAGGGCAGGCCCACCGAGCTGCTGGCGCGCCGCGAGGCGCGACCCTGGGGCGAATGGCTGCGCCCGCTGAACAAGAATTCCGACAATGTGGCCACCCGCATCCTCTACCTGCTCATCGGCGTCGAAGAGGCGCGGCGCTCGGCTGCGGCGGGACAGTCGATGCCGGACAGACCCACACGCGATTGGGCCGACGCTGCGGTTCGGCGCTGGTTCTCCGAGCAGGGCATTGCGCAGGAGGGCCTGGTCATGGACAACGGCTCCGGGCTGTCCCGCAGCGAGCGCATCACGCCACGCCAGCTCGCGCTCGTGCTCAGAGCAGCCCATGGACAGCTGCACTCGCCCGAGCTCATGATGAGCTTGCCCATCGCCGGCATCGACGGGTCTCTGCGAAACCGCATGACCGAATCTCCGGCGCGTGCCCGCGCCCGCCTCAAGCCGGGAACCCTGCGAAATGCGGTGGCGTTGGCGGGCTATGTGGATGATCCCGACGGGCGACGCTGGGTGATGGCGGCCATGGTCAACCACGATGAGGCGCCGATGCGTGGGCGTCCGGTGCTTGATGCGATCGCCGATTGGGTGGCCGCCGGGGGCCTGAGCCCGCGGGGACGCTAGGCCCTGCTGCGAGGCTGCGCTTCGGTGGCGGGGCGATGGGGTTGGCCGCGCCTCAGGCCACGGCCGGCTCGAGCAGACGGACCGTTCCCGCGCCCGCATCGATTTCGGCCTGCGTCCCCAACGGCAGGGTGAACTTGCGCCGGATGTGGCCGAACGATGCGCCGCGGTAGACCGGGATGCCCAAGCCGCCGAAATAGTCCTCGAACACCTCGTCCAGAGTCAAAGTCCAGAAACCGTCGCCAGGGGTGCAGTTGGTGAAGGCACCCAGCATGACACCCGACAGGCGGTCCAGCACCCCAGCGAGCTTGAGCGTGGAGAGCATTCGGTCCACCCGGTAGATGTACTCGTTGATTTCCTCGAGAAAGAGAATCGCGCCATCGAACGGGCGCAGGTAGGGCGAGCCGCAGAGCGAAGACAGCACGGCGAGGTTGCCGCCCAACAGCGGCCCGCGCGCCAGCCCCGAGCGTATCGTCAGGGTTCTGTCTTCCCGAGGCGCCGGCAGCGCGCCCTTGTCGGGCTCGTTGCGCATGATCACGGGCGTGGCGTCCATGGCCACGCCCTTGAAGTGTCTCCAGCTGAACTCGTTCCATTCCGAGGCGCCCGCCGGGCAGTGGAAGGTCACCAGGCCGCTGCGGCAGTGCACCGCATGAAGCAAGGCGGTGATGTCGGAGAAGCCGCCCACGAATTTCGGTGTGCGGCGCAGTTGAGCGTAGTCCAGCAGGGGCAGGATGCGGTTGGCCCCGGAGCCGCCGGTGATCGCCAGAATCCCGTGAACCTCAGGATCCGCGAACATCGCATTGAGGCCCGCCGCACGCTGCGCGTCGGTGCCCGCGAAGTGCCCGCGCCGCGCCCGCAGGTTCGGCGCTTCCTTGATGCGAAAGCCCAGCGAGGTCAGGGTGTCGATGGCCGCCTCCAGCGGCATGCGCTCGGGCATCGCGCCTGAAGGTGCCACCAGACCGATCGTCTGGCCACTCTGCAGGCGGGGCGGCCGGATCAGCGGCGTGGGCATCGGTGGCGCGCGGGGTGGCGCCTCCTGCGAGCGGGCTGTGACGCTGAAGGCCGCAGCCGCCGCTGCTGCGCCAAGCCCCAGCAGGCGCCTGCGGGGCGCAGAACACGGGTCAGTACACACGCTGCATCTCCTTGCGAACCTGTTGTCTGTCGCCATGGTCGAAGTGCCACCACTCGGTGGGAATGCCGTGGAACCCACCGGCGGCCATGGCTTCATAAAGCCAGCCCCGCGCCGCCAGGTGGCTGGGCTGCAGCAGCCCCAGGGCCAGATGCCGCGTCTCCAGCGCCGGATGCGATCGATCATTCATTTCGTCGTAGCCCGTGCCCATGTCGCACTCGCGCCCCTGCGCGTCGAGCAGGGTCACATCCACAGCCATGCCGAAGGAATGGATGGACCCGCGCGCCGGATCGGCGAAGTACGCGGCCATCGGCGTGTGTCGAACCTCCCGCCAGATGGCCTCTTGCACCCGCTGCGGCCGCAGGGCATCAAGCACCAGCAATCGCCAGCCTGGACGATGCCGGCCCAGCCACTGCGCCGCCATTGCCAGCCCCTGGGCGGCGGGCCGACGCAGCCAGGCGCAGTCCAGACCTTCGTAGAGCCGGCGGCCGCTGAAATTGGAAGGGCTCGCGTAGCGGATGTCCACGGCGATTCCCGGCACCTCGGACAGCGGAACAAAGTCCGGGTGGCTCGAAACGTCGGCGCAATCGATGGCGCTGTTCATCGGTCGCCGCCACAAGGCGTGGTTTGCAACGAGACTGCCAACGGACCCATGGAAAACTGTAGCCCAGCCTGGTCCGCGAGACGCCTTGGGGTAAACACGCTAGCCCAGATGTTCGGCCAGCCAGCCGTCAATGCGAGCGCCCAGTTCGGCCACACACCAGTTCGTGGCCAGCAGCGGGTGGCTGGCATGGCGTGAACCCAGGGTGCTCAGCAGCGCCACCAGGTAGCTGCGGCCGTCCGCGGCTGGGCTGTGCACCCAACCGGCATCCGAGAGGTAGTTTTCGGTGGTTCCCGTCTTGTGCGCAAACAGCACCTGCGCGGCTTCCTGCGCGGGTCGGATGTCCCCGGGCCAGGAGCGATCGGCGGCGCGGACTCGGCCATCGGGGCCCACCCAGCGGTCTGGCACCCGCGCCGGAATGCCCGGGCGCCACCCGGGCAGTCCCACAGCCACCGTGGAGGACAGGGCCTCATGCAGGGCCTGCTGGTGCAGGAGGTCCCAGATCACCGCAGCGCTGCTGGGCGAGAGCAGCGGTCCCTGGCCTTCACCGAGCCACGGCGCCCGCGGGCATGACGGCATCACGGCCGGCAGCAGCAGCCACAGCAGCCGCGCCGTGTCCCAGGCTGTCATCTGAAGGTGGCCGACCCCCGCGCCATCGCGGTTGAGCCATCCGCCATCGGGCCGTGTTCTGGCCAACCGCAGCGTGGCCAGGCCCACCGCCGAGAAGGCTTCATGCAGCCGGTTGCGCGTCTCCAGGCCTTGGCCATCCTGCTGGATCAGCCCGCGGGCATGGAGCAGGGCCACCAGAGCGTGCGTGTCGTCGTTTCGACTCTCGGTGATCATGCCGTCAGCCCAGTGCCTGACGGTCCGCCGGCGTGTGCCCCAGCGCCAGGGTTCGTCCCATGAAGCCTGGCCCTGGTCGACAAGCAGCCCGACGCCTGTGGCCACCATCAGCTTGACCAGTGAAGCCGGGTAGGGTGCGATCGAGCGGGCGGGCCCGCTGCCCTGCAGGATTTCCAGCCCCGAAAGCCGGGTCCAGTCGGCGCCGGGCTGCCATGCGATCGATCGCCGCTGGTCGTCGGTTGGATCAGCCAGGTACATGATGTTCTGCACGGCTGAGGCGTCCGCGCCGATCCGCGCCACCAGGCCATGAGGGTGTTCCCGGTTGATCACCGCGTTGGCCCACACGGCCCCGCCGGTTGGGGTGAAGGCGACCACCGCGAGATCCAGAGTCGGCGGGGGATCCAGGCGGGGAGCCATGGCCAGGGATTGGACCAGCGCGCCCACCAGCGCCCGCTCGAGTTGCTCGTGGGTGATCGGTGGCTTGGCTGGAGTCGGCACCCGGCGAGTTTCGCAAAACACGAAACCTGCGCTGCGTCGGTGCGCAGATTCCCCCAGGAGGAGCGTCATGGGGTAAGGTGGCCGTCCTGAAGACAACGGCCCGACCATGCAGCGCATGACGACTTTCCCCTTTGGCGGCAACGGCAGTTTCCTGCGGGTGCCTGCGCCCGAAGGCCCGGCGCCCTACGGCATCGCCGGCCTGCCCTGGGACGGGGCAGTGACCAACCGGCCGGGCGCACGCTTTGGGCCCGCGGCCATCCGCCAGGCCAGCCAGATGCTCTGCGATGCGGTGCATCCGCACTTCGATCGCTCCCCGATCGGCCTGCTGGAGGACCATGGCGACATCGCCCTGCCCAACACCCAGCTGCAGGCCATGCGCGCGGTGTTGGAGCCGGCCGCCAGGCAGCTGATCGAGCGCCAGCACATGGTCTGGCTCGGCGGCGACCATTCGGTGACGCTTTCGCTGCTGCGCGCCCACCACGCCAAGCTCGGCCGCCCGTTGGCCCTCATCCATTTCGACGCCCACTGCGACACCTGGGCCGACCATTTCGGCGAGCCCAGCGGACACGGCACTTGGGCGCATGAGGCGCTGAGCGAAGGCTTGGTGGACCCGCGCGGGTTTGTCCAGCTGGGAATCCGGTCTTCGGCCGACAGGGCCAGCCGCGAGCGGGTCAGTCGGGAGGGCGGCCTGGTTTTCGACGGCCGCTCGCTGCGCGGGCTGCATCGCCTGCAGGAGCTGCAGGCTGTGATCGACGCGGTGGTGCATCGCATGGACGAGCTCGGTCGCCCGCCGGTCTATCTCACGCTGGACATCGATTGCCTGGATCCTGCCTTCGCGCCGGGCACCGGTACGCCCGAGCCCGCCGGGCTGACCACCGCCCAGGTGATGACGCTGCTCGAGGGATGGGCCGGCCTGCCCTTCGTGGGCATGGACTGCGTGGAGGTGTCCCCGCCCTACGACCATGCCGAGCTCACCAGCATGGCCGCCGCCCACTTCGTTTGGACCTACCTCTGCGGCCGCATCGCTCAGCCGTAGAAGGCGTAGCCCACGACAATCGCCCCCACCAGGCCCACCGCATCGGCGGTGAGAGCGCAGCCCAGCGCATGCCGGGTCTTCTTGATTCCGACACTGCCGAAGTAGACCGCCAGCACATAGAAGGTGGTTTCAGTGGAGCCCTGGATGATGCTGGCCAGCCGCCCCTCGAAGGAATCGACGCCGTAGGTCTTCAGCACATCGACCATCAGGCCGCGTGCCCCACTGCCTGACATCGTCTTCATCAGGCCCACCGGCAAGGCCGGCACGAACTGGTCGTCCAGGCCCAGGGCCCGCACGCCCGCACCGATGCCCTGCACGATCAGGTCCATGCACCCGCTGGTGCGAAGGACCGAGATGGCCGCCAGCATCGCCACCAGGTAGGGAATGATCTGAACGGCCACGCCGAAGCCTTCCTTGGCCCCATCCACGAAGGCCTCGTAGACATTGATCCTCCGCACTGCGCCTGCGGCCACGAACAGCACGATGATGGCCAGGATGATGCCGCTGCCCAGCACGGCGATGGCAGTGGTCATCTCTGCGGCCGGCAGGCCGTTGAGCCAGAGGAAGAGTGCCGCCATCAGCGCGGCAAAGCCGCCGAAGAAGGCCAGCACCGGCGCACACAGCAGGTTGATGCGTTGAACCCAGGCCACTGCCAGCAGCCCGGCGGCAAAGGAGATGAAGGTGCCGATGAGTGTGGGCAGGAAGATGTCGGCGCCATTGAAGTTGGCCAGCCCCTGCTCCACGGCCAGGCTTTGGCGGATGGCGATCACCGACGTGGGAATCAGCGTGATCCCCGCGGTGTTGAGCACCAGGAACATGATCATCGGGTTGGAGGCGGTGCTCTTGTCCGGGTTGATCTCCTGCAGCTCGCGCATGGCCTTGAGGCCCAGCGGCGTGGCCGCGTTGTCCAGGCCCAGCATGTTGGCCGAGGCATTCATGGCGATGCTGCCGCTGGCCGGATGTCCCGGGGGGATCCCGGGAAAGATCCGGCGAAAGAAAGGCGCCACGCCCCGGGCGAAGACTTCGATCACGCCCGCCTGCTCGCCGATCTTCATGATCCCGAGCCACAAGGTCATCACGCCCACCAGGCCCAGCGAGATGTCAAAGCCCGTCTTGGCCATGTCGAACAGCCCGGTGAGCATCTGCCCGAAGAGGGCCGTCTGGCCCATGGCGACCTTGAACGCCGCCACGGCAAAGCCCACGAGGATGAAGGCAATCCAGATGATGTTCAGGGCCATGGCCGTCTTTCGTGAGGGTCGGGGCTCAGTATAGGAATCTGGCGCACAGGGTCTGTGCCGGCCAGCGGTGGCTCATTCCATGAGCCCCTGGGCCGTGACACTGGAGCCACCGCAGACCCAGGAGGCCCGAATTGAAAGTCCTGCAATCTCTCTACACCGACCCGGATCGATTGATCGTGCACGCCGGCATGGCGTGCCTGGCCGCCCTGCCTCTGGTGTTGGCTTGGTGAAGGCGCACTGCGCCGGAAGGCCCCCGTGTTTCCGCGCTGCGTCAAAACGACTGTTTGATCCCCAGGCTGTACACGGCAAAGCCCTGGCCCCGGCCGAGCGTGCCGTCGAGCTGCAGGCCGGGGCGCAGGTCGCCGCGCAGGCCCACCTGTCGCGTCGGCCTGCCATGGCGCTCGCCGAAGGCCTCTGCATGGGCAGTGACCTTGCCCAAGGCCTTCTCCAGCGCCAGTCCCCAGGTGGGTGTCGTGGGCTGCCCCTGAGGCTTCTGGCCGCCGAGGTTGGCGTGAGCGGCCCAGGAACCGCTGCGGCAGCTCAGCAGGCCGTTGAGGTAGGGGGTGGACTGCGCCGCGCCCGACGATCGGGCCCAGGCTGTGCCCACCACGACGGCACTGTTGCAGCCCTCATCGGATTGCGGGTTGAGCAGCCACTTGACCTGCAGCGCCTGGGCGTCGGCGCGCTGGGTGCCATCGCGCATCACCAGCGCTGAGAACTCAAGGCCTTCGGCAGGGGCGTAGGCGGGCGACAGGTTCCAGGTGTTGGAATGGCCCGGCATGCGCCCGAACCAGGCTTCCACATGGCCCTGGCCCTGGGCATTGGTGCCGGCGTCGTCCACCGTGAGAGGCCGGCCGGCGTGGGCCGGAGCCCAAAGGCAGATCCCGAGGATGACGCAAGCCATCGACAGGCTGCGTGTTGGCGAGTGATGCATCAAAGCTCCTTGAGTCGAATCCCGCAAGCCAGGAGATCGTATCGAATTCGGGGCGTCTTTCCCGCGTTGAGGAGAGCCTCCTCAAGCCCCAAGGCTTCCCGGGGTGACAGGCTCGCGCTTTTCTTCAGGCCGTGGGCGATGCGGGTATTGCTGACAGGTGGGGCAGGCTACATTGGCTCGCACACGGCCTTGTGCCTGCTGCAGGCGGGCATCGAGATGGTCGTTCTGGACAGTCTCTGCAACAGTTCGCGCGAGTCGATCACTCGAGTGTCCCGGCTTGCGGAGCGGGATCTTGTCTTCATTGAGGGAGACATCCGCGATTCCGCACTGCTGCGCCGATTGTTTGCGGTGTACTCCATCGATGCCGTGCTGCACTTTGCCGGGCTGAAGGCTGTCGGAGAAAGCATTGCCCACCCGATGCGCTACTACGGCAGCAATGTCCACGGGAGCCAAGTGCTGCTTGAGGCCGCAGCCGATGCGGGTGTGTTCCGCGTTGTCTTCAGTTCCTCGGCCACGGTTTATGGAGATGCAGTACAGATGCCCATTTCGGAGACATGTCCCGTGGGCAGGCCAACCAACCCCTATGGCCGAACCAAGCTTGTGGTGGAGGACATGCTCAGCGATCTGGCTCGGTCTGATCCGCGCTGGCGTGTCGCCATCCTGCGATATTTCAACCCGGTCGGCGCCCATGAAAGCGGGCTGATCGGCGAAGACCCCAAGGGCATCCCCAACAACCTGTTACCTTGCATTGCCCGGGTTGCCGCGGGGGCGGTGCCCGCGCTGACGGTGTTCGGCCACGACTATCCGACGCCGGACGGCACTGGGGTGCGCGACTACATCCATGTGATGGACCTGGCTGAGGGCCACCTGCGCGCCTTGCAGGCGTTGCAACGCCAGTGCGGCGTCCATGTGTGGAACCTGGGCACCGGCAGAGGCTACAGCGTGCTGGAGATGGTGGCTGCCTTCGAAGCCGTCAGCGGGAGGACCGTGGCCTGCCGAATGGCGCCGCGCCGACCTGGAGACATCGCGATATGCCACGCTGATCCCACCAAGGCGCAAAGAGAGTTGGGCTGGAAAGCCATGCGAGGTCTGGATGAGATGCTGCGGGATGCCTGGCGCTGGCAGTCCCTCAACCCCAACGGCTTCGGCGGTTGATCGATTCGATGGGGCGGTGGACATTCGGCTCCCGGGAGATTGAGACCTCTCAACCCGCGCTGAAGCGTCTCGTGGATCATGCTTCGACTATCCGAGGGGTTACCCATGAAGTTTCTTCGGCGAAAGATCTCCTGCGGAGACTCGATATTCCGCGCGGCAGCGACGATGCTCGTCACGGCGCCCCTGATGTGGGTCCCTGTTGCTGTCCAATCTGCCACTCTGATGCGGGAAGACATCGTCGTACAGCTCATTCCCTCGGCGCCATTCAGTCTGCAGCCATGGGGCGTTGCCCAGTGCTACGGACTCTTTGTCCCGATGGCAAAGCTGGCTGAGGGAGGAATCAACGGATCCGTGCTTCCTCTGGGCGGAACTCTTCGATTCGGCCGGGCACCGGATCCATCCGAAGCCGGTCGTGTGTCACTGCGCATGACGGTCATTCCTTCAGACCCTCCCACGGCAGGAGCGCCTCGGTGCGAAACCACCTTCAGCCCAGGGGCCACTGGACTGCCGATCGGCAAGGTCTTCTGGCATGCCTTTGCGATCCAGATTCCAGACTGGCGAAAGACCACCGATGAGCAGCAACTCATGCAGTGGCATGCAGGAGACACCACAGGGCTGCAGCCCATCTACAGCCTTCTGGTTCGCGGACCACAGATGCGGCTGGTCATGCGTTACGACACGGCGACCACGCCCAGCCGAAACACCACCGTCACTCGCGTGCTGTGGAGCAGCAATGGCTGGCCACCCAACACATGGCTGACCTTCGTGACCCGCGCGCTTGTCTCGACCCAAGCGGCGGCAAGCCCACGCCTTCAAACATGGATCAATGGCCAGCCTGTCGTGAACTACAGCGGCCCCGTCGGCTACAACACCCCGACGGCTCAGCCCTACATCAAGCATGGCATCTATCACTGGACCAACCTGAATCCGTGGGACATGACCATGCCGCAGCGAACCGTCCACTTCCGGCGTGCGGTGCTCGCATTGGACAGTCGGGGTCAGTATGGTCCTGCTGATCTGGCCGTTCATGTCAATCTGCCCTGAAAAGTGCCTTGGCGGTCGGCCGCAAATCAAGGCGGGAGGGGTTGCGGCATTGGTCCTGATGATGCTGTTGACAGCCAGCGAATCCGCACGACCGGAGATCACTACCGCACCGCCACAACCCGTCAATACGCCTCCCCCACCCCCGGCCTGGTGGGTCGTGCGAACCCAGCCGGCACTTCCTGCGGCCGCGCGGGGTTCCGCCGCTCCCGTTGGCGCGCCTGCCACGGCACAAAAGCCGGGCAGTGCACCTGCTGCTTCAGTCCCTGCGCCCAATGGGGCGGGTGGACGCCCTCCCCGTGTCGCGGCGCCAGAACCGATCAGCCTGCCCGAGTTTCTCAAGCGAACCCTGGGACGCACGTCCGACAGGCCCTACCTGTTGATGCCTGGACTCGCGGACAAGCCCATCGGCCTCATTGGTGACCTTGCGGGCGCTGAGCTCGCGGACCCGCAGGAATTGGTCCGGCTGGTCCTGCAGAACCTTGGACTGGAGATGGTCGAGTCCTCGGGCGTGACCATCATCCAGTTGCGTCGTGAACTTGATCCGGCGGAGGATCAGCAAGAGACCTGGGTGTACTCACCAAGGAATCGGCCCATCCACAGCCTGGCGCCTTACTTTCCGAACTTTCCGAGGCTTCGCTTCATCTATGCGCCGGTGGCATCGCCTCGATCCCATGGGTCGGATCCGACATCGGGCTCCGGCTTGATGCAGCCGGCCAGTTCAATGGCCAACCCATCCTCCGGGTGGCCTGCCAATGAATCGTGGGGCCCATCACCGTCCGCCGGGGGGGCTGCCTTCCCTGGCCTGGGGACTCTGACGCCTTCCACGACCGCCAGCTACAACACGTCCACCTTCACCGGATCCGCTGCGGGCATCGGCGACCCTTCATTTCTGATCGTGAGGGGCTTGCCGAGGGACATTGCACAGCTCCAGGCCTTCATGGAACGCGTCGACATTCCGTTGCCCGAAGTCCAGTTGAGGATGTATGTGTTGGAGGTGCGCGATCAACACAGCCAAAGCGGCGCGGTTCAGCTGCTGATGAATCTCCTGTCGGAACGGCTCACCATCGACATTGGCGTCGTGCCGTCCGAGCTGAACCGGATCTTCCTGGGCGGACGAGACATGTCTCTGGCCATTTCGCGGTTGACCGGAGACAGCCGGGTGCGCCTGGTTTCGAGTCCGACCCTTCGGGTTGCCGATGGGAGCACCGCATCGGTGACCATCGGCACCGACACGCCAACCTTGGGCTCCATCATCACCTTCAGCGGGGCTGTGCAGCAAAGCGTGGCTTATCAGAGCGCCGGCGTGCTGCTGAATGTCAGTCCCAACATCCTCAACGAGTCTATTCGGCTGATGATCTGGCAGGAGATTTCCTCTTTCGCCAAGACGGAGACAGGCTTGTCGAGCACGCCCACCAAGCTGCGCAGGGCCTTCAGAACCGATGTCGTGGCCCGCTCGGGCGAAGTGCTGATGTTGGGTGGGCTGAACGAGTCAAGCCAAACCGAAAGCCGTCAAAGGGGCTGGCTGGGCCTGGGTTCGCGCTCCTCTGAGAGACTGAGTTCGGAAATCGTGGTTCTGTTGCAGGTGCTCAGAATCTGAAGCGACTGGGTCGGCGATGCTTGGCACTCCATGAGCATGAAATTCCTTCCCGCCGCACGAATCACCGCCTCGTTCACTGCTGCATGCATGATCCCGTGGATGACGGCGGGGGCGGCAGGCGGGAATTCGCATGACACTGAGCGCGTCAATGAGATCATGAGGCGCGCCGGCTGTCTGATGTGCCACAGGTCGGACCGCCCATGGATAGGTCCCTCGTTTCAGGAAATTGCCAAGAACAACCGTGGAATGGCGCCTGAAGAGCGTGCGTTGCTGGTTCAAAGGCTGCGTGGCGGCGCTGTCGGCAACTACGCGCCGATTCGGATGAGCCCCTGTGACCCGCGACGTGCGAGTGACGAGGAACTCCTTCGCGTGATTGACCATGTCCTGAACCATGAGGGAGCGCCCGACGGGCGGAAGCGCTGATCGATCGGATTGCAGCCTGAACTCGATGCATTGCTTCTTCCTGTTGGGGCTCACAGCCTCAAGTCGGCCTGTGCGGCCGGCAGGACATATTTCAGGTCGTAGATCAGCGCCTTTTCCTTGCCGAACCGCCGAATGCCGGTCAAGCCCATCTCCTTGAACTGACGGTGGGCCACTGCCACGACGATCGCGTCATAGGCTCCGGTTTCCGGGGCACTGACGGGCAGGATGCCGTGGTCCTGATGACCGATGCCGCGGGTGACCCAGGGATCAAACACATCCACCTGGCAGCCCTTGGCGCACAGCCCCTGGACGATGTCGGCGACCCGGGTGTTTCGTTGGTCGGAGCAGTTCTCCTTGAAGGCGAGCCCCAGCACCAACACCCGGGCTTCGTCGAGTTCCAGGCCTCGATCCCGCAGCGCATCGATGAGCCGATCCGCCACATGGGCGCCCATTCGTTCGTTCACCCGCCGGCCCGCCAGCATCACCTCGGGTGTGTAGCCTACGGCGTGGGCCTTGTGGATCAGGTAGTAGGGATCGACGCCGATGCAGTGCCCGCCCACCAAACCCGGCTGCAGCTTCATGAAGTTCCACTTGGTGGATGCGGCGCGAAGAACCGCCTCGGTGTCGATCCCCATTCGACTCAGGATGTGTGAGACCTCGTTGACGAAGGCAATGTTGAGGTCCCGCTGGGCGTTCTCGATCACCTTGGCGGCCTCGGCAATCCGGATGCTCTCGGCCCTGTGGGTGCCGGCGCTGATGATCTGCCGGTACAGGCCATCGACGAGATCGGCGATTTCGGCGGTCGAACCCGAGGTGATCTTGGTGATGCTGGAAATGGGGCGTTCCCGATCGCCGGGATTGACACGCTCCGGGCTGTAGCCGCAAAAGAAGTCGCGGTTGAACTTCAGCCCGGACTTCTGCTCCAGGACGGGAACGCAATCCTCTTCCGTGCAGCCTGGATAGACCGTCGACTCATAGATCACGATGTCCCCTGGCTTGAGCACTTGAGCCACCGTCCGGCTTGCGCTGATCAGGGCTGAGAGGTCTGGCCTCTTGTGCCGGTCCACGGGTGTGGGCACCGCAATGATGTAGCAGTTGCAGGGCCTCAGATCATCCGGCCGGTGGGTGCAGACCAGCCCCGTGGAGCGTCGGATTGCCTCCTCGGGGATCTCGCCAGTGGAGTCTTGTCCATCGTTGATCTCGCGCACCCGACGCTCGCAGATGTCGAATCCGACGACCGGCCTCTGGTTGCCGAATTCCACGGCCAGCGGCAGGCCGACATAGCCAAGGCCGATGACGGCCAGTCGAATGCTCTGGAGGTTCATTGCGTGGTGGGATGCGCCTCAGGACTGCTGAGGTGTTGTGCTGCGGGCTCGGGATGATGAATCTTTGACGGCATCAGCCGTGCGGCAACGGGGGACCCGATGATCTTCGCTGTTTGGCTGCCGACTTTGAGAAATGTGGCCAGCAGGCTATGGCCGCTGCATGAAACTGGGATCTGCTCATGCATCGGCCAGATTCGACCGCGTCCACCCAACCCTCTCGGCCCCTGCTGTTCAGGCCAGCGCCTGCAGCCGGATCGGCATGGGTGTCTGCTGTGCTGGAGCCGCTCGTCTTCGTGACGGTGTTTCTGCTGCTGGCCTTCATCCAGAGCCTGCTCGGGCCGCAGTGGGGTGGGGTTGCGGCGCCCCAGTCTGCCCAAGCGCAAGGTGAGCGGACAGTTCCGAGCCCATTCCAGACGATCGGGGATGTCGACTGGGGGCTGCTGCTGTTGGTCCTGGCGCTGACTTTCCCGGCGCCCGACCATCTGTTCGCCAGCCGATGGCTGCGCTGGAGCACCGCCGCCTTCAACGGTGTGATGCTGGCGTTGGTTCTGGCACTCTGCGCCTGGGCGACCCGGGGGCTGCTGAGCATGAACCTGCCGCTGTGGGCGTCATGGCTGGTGGCTGCGCCTGTGGTTCATCAGGGACTGATCGCTGTCGTGGCGGCGGCCTGGGCTCGTTGGCTGCTGAGGGCGCAAATGCCCAATGCCGCGGTCGTCGGCATCGGCCCGATGGGCCTGCGGACCGCAAGGGCCCTTCGGCGTCTGAAGGGAGTTCAGGCGCGTCGATTCATGGGCTGGTTTGATCTTGCCGACGGGCCCTCGAGTCGGCGCGGTGGGGTAGGGCACGGCGGCGCCAGGAGCCGCCGGCTGGGCGGTATCCGGGAACTGGAGTCGCATCTGAAGCATGGATTGCTCGACGAGCTCTATCTCACCACGCCATCCGATGAAAGACAGGGCGCGCAACCGCAGAGACAGGCCGACCTTCGAATGTGGCGAGCCATCGCAGACAGCACGGTGACGGTCAGGTGGGTTCCCGATGTCTTGAAGGGCACCGTTGTGCAGGGAAACATCGGCACCCTCGACGGGCTGCCGCTCATCGGCCTGACGGAGTCACCCTACGGCGGCATTGATGGCGCGGCCAAGAGACTCAGCGATCTGGCCCTGGCGTCCATGGCACTCCTGATCCTCTCGCCCCTGATGCTGCTCATCGGAATCGCGGTGCGGCTTGAGTCCGCCGGGCCTGCCCTCTTTCGCCAAAGGCGACTCGGGCTGAATGGTCGGGTCATCGAGGTCTGGAAGTTCAGGACGATGAGCGTGATGGAAGACGGCCGCAATGTCCGACAGGCCACCCGCGAAGACACCCGAGTCACCCGGCTCGGCAGATTCCTGCGGCGCACATCCCTGGATGAGCTGCCTCAGTTCATCAATGTCCTGCAGGGCCGCATGAGTGTGGTCGGTCCACGGCCGCATGCGTTGGCCCACAACGAGCAGTACCGGGGTCTGGTGATCGCCTACATGCTCCGCCACAAGGTTCGTCCCGGGATCACGGGATGGGCGCAAGTCAATGGCTTCAGAGGGGAAACGGAGACCGTGGAGAAGATGCGCCGAAGGGTGGAGCATGACCTCTTCTACCTCCAAAACTGGTCGCTGTCGCTGGATTTCCAGATCGTCCTGCGGACCGTTGGATTGGTCTTCAAAGATGCCAAGGCCTGGTGACTTCATGCCAGCGCGGCGTCTCGTTGCCGGCCTGTCTCTGGCCGTCCTGGGTGATGTCGGGATCGCCCTGGCCCAGACGAATCCCGGCGCCGCTCCGGCCGCCTCGCAGGAGGGCCTGAGCGTGGCCATCGAGCAGGCCGTTCTGCAGGAAGCCAATCCGCTGCAGGCCCGTCCTGGCCTTCCCACATCGCCCGACACCGCTTCCATCTCGATCCTGGATGGCACCTATCGCCACGGGTGGGGCCGGCAGCGGCTTGTCGGATTCGGGCGCCTGGCGAACACCCACTATGCCAACGAGGGCGCTCTGGACCACCAGGCCTATCGAGTGGGTGCGCGCCTTGATCTGGAGACAGCGGCCGACCTGGGAGCAAGGTTGAGCTGGCAGCGCCAGCAGGACGCGCTGGAGGGACAGCTTCGGCTGGATCCGACCACGGGCGAGAGGCGGGTGCAGACCTTCGAGCAGCGCGGAGCCGCTTTCCAGTGGGGCGTGCAGAGGGCATGGAGCCTGGAGGCCCAGTGGCAACGCGAGGAGTTGCAGCCCAATCGACCGCAGACCTGGTGGCCCGGGTATGGGCAGGACACATGGCGACTTCTGGCTCGCGGCGAATTCGCGCAGACCCTTTTCTGGAGCCTGGGTCGCCGCCTGCTGCAAGGCACGCAGACGGCCGTGGTCACGCCATCAGGCGCCTCCCCCGAGGTGGACTACCGGCTGGCCGTGTGGGACGCCGAGTGGAGCTGGGTGCCTCGCCCGGGAGACGGGTGGACTCTGCGCATGTCCATGGGAAGGGGGCAGCGTCGATGGCTGTTGTCGGCGGCGGGCGCACAGGTGCAGGCCATGGCCGACTCCCTGTCGCAGGCCTCCACCGAATCGGCCATCCACAGCCTGCAAACGGAAATCCGCTGGCGGCCGGTTGTTCCGTGGAGCCTGAATCTGGCTGCGTCAAGAGACCGCGGACAGCAGTCCCAGGGTTATGAGACCGGGATCGGCGGAGCAGGCTTCCTCCTGCAGGGCGCCAACGAGGTGCGCCAGGCCAGGGTCGGGGTTCAGTGGGATCTGGGATTTCGCCTGCAGCTGCGCATGGATTGGCATGTGATCGATCGATTGGGATCGCAGTCCTGGCTTTTCGGCATCAATCAGCCATGGCTTCCCACACCAATGCTGCGGTGGCGAGATCGACTCGATCGACGATCCTTGGGGCTCAGTTGGGATCTGACGAACAGGGTGACTGCGCGTTGTGTCGTCCGGCGAGAACTGCGGTCGGGCCGAGGTTTCGACGATGACTGGCCCGGCCAGGACCCTGACCTTGTGCTGTGGCGAGACAGGCAGTGGCAATGCAGTCTGCGCTGGCGCCTTCGCTGACCGGATGCACCGCGGGCGCCTGCTGCGTGATTTCCGCCACGGGCCACAGTCAAGGGCTCAAAGACGACGCCTTCGCAGGATCACGGCGCGCAGACTCTCGCGCAGTGCCGCCTGCGCTGCCGACTCCGGTGCCGGACCTTTCGACCGGAGCGCCGGGCAATGCCCAGGCCGAGGGCCACAGGCCCGGTCCAGCACATCGGGCAGCGCATCCTCCTGCATCGCCACGCTGATGGCGCTCTTCCCCGCACGGGCTTCCCGCAGCATCAAGTGCCGAGCCGTGTCGAACTGGTGGTCATTTCTCGTTTCCCGAAGAGCGCCGCGGCGGGGCATCACCACCAAGGGCTTGTCGAGCTCCAGCGCCGTCAGGATCGACCCCATGCCGGCGTGAGCCACGATCAGATCCGACAGGCGGCATTGGTCCAGATACGCTGCCGGCGGCAGGCTCTCAAGCGCATTCACCTGTTCAAGGGTGCCCGCCGGCAAGGATGATTGTCCGACCTGAGCCACCACCGCCACAGCCGGCCGGGCTTGGGCCCACGCCGCAACCGCAGCCACCAGACGGTCGAAGGGCATTTGCGATCCAACGGTCAGGAAGACGCGGATCCGTTCACCAGACCGAACCACGGTAATCCGGCCTCCTGCCCAATGGATGCTTTCGGGTGGAGGGCTCACGCTGCCCGGGGCTGAGGTGCGGCCACTGTGTCCACCATTCATGCGCGATGAGGCCGGCGATCCGGCCTGAACCCGAAACCCGCCGGACATTGGCCACGCTGTCGATCCAGACCGTGTGCGCTCCAATCAGTCGACCCCAGAGCACGCCAAAGAGACCGGGCAGGGCCCCAGTGGTCACCACAATGTCCGGCCTTGCCTTGAGGATCAGCACAGCGACCTGCGCACCCAACACCAGGGCATCGCGGGGATTCCATCGGGTGGCATCCCTGAGCCTGTGGTGGCTGAGAACCCCTCCCGGCAGGGGCGGGGCCTCTGCCGCGCAGGCGCTGACCACGCGGCAGCCAGCCCAGGCCGGCGCCAGGCGAGACAGCTGAAGCCAGTGCCCCCCTCCGGAGGCAATCGCCAACACGGTCACCGGCCTGGACTCAGGGCTCATGGGAGATCCACTCGCCATTCCCGGCGCCACATTTCCAAGGCCAGCAGGGTCCAGATCCGGTCCACCTCATGACGGGTTCCCGTCTGCTGCATCGCCCAGGCCTCACGCACCAGGGCCCCATTCCAGCGATCCCTGGTGTGGTCGATCAGCCCCTCGAGCAGTTCTTTGGCCGCCGGCCTGAGGTCATGACGCAGCCATCGGTCCAAGGGCGGAGTGAATCCTCGCTTGGGCAGATCCATGAGCGCCCGGGGAAGGTAGTGCTCGACACAGCGGCGAAGCACCTCCTTCAATCGCGGCCCATCGGCCTTGAGGCCTGGGGCGATCCGCCAGGCTGTCGCAACCACACGGTGGTCAAGCAGCGGGCTTCTGGCCTCCAGGGAGCTCCACATCGTTGCGCGGTCCATCTTGGCCAGCAGGTCGCCGCACAGGTAATGCGCCGTCTCGATCCGCTGCATCTGCTCGGAGGGTGCGAGTCGAAGAATGGCCGAATCCATCGGCGCCGAAACGCACTGGAGCGACTCGGGCAGGGGAGAGTCTTCAGGCGCGTCGTGCCAGAGTTGACGAGGCTCCCAGCGGGTCAGTCCCACCTGCGATCGCGCCTGGTCGTCGGCGCAACGAAGCCAGCGAGCCAGCTTGTCGACCTTCGAGGCCGGCAGAGTGGGTCGCCAACCCGGTGGCAGCCATTGGGCCGCTTGCGCCCATTCGGCAGGGCTCAGGCGTTCCAGTGTCCAGGCCAAGGCCCTGCGCGAGCCCGCGGGCAGCGCGCCCAACCGCCTCATCAGCGCGCCGTGCATGCGGTAGCGCGGATAACCCCCGAAATTCTCATCACCGCCGTCGCCGGTCAGGACCAGCTTGACATGCTGCGCGGCATGCCGGGAAAGCAGCGCGGTGGGAATCAGCGATGCATCGGCCATCGGCTCGTCCATGATTTGGCAGAGACTCGGCAAGACAGCCGCTGCGGCGCGACCGTCCACCCTCACCGTTTCATGGCGAGTCCCGAGGAGGCCGGCAATCGTGCGGGCCTGCGAAGATTCGTCGTGCTGCGGATCGTCAAAGGCGACACACCAGGTTCGGGTCTGGCCGGCGGTCTCCTGCATCAACGCCACCACCAACGCCGAGTCGATGCCGCCGGAGAGAAAGGCGCCGGCCTCCACATCTGTGCTCATGCGCTCGGCAACTGCCTGCCTGAGTGTCTGCAGCAACTCCCGCTCAGCGAGGGCCGGCGAGTCGAGCCTGGATTCAACGCCGTTGACGACGGCCTCATTGACGCTCCAATATCGGCGACGGGACGCCAGCTTTGCCCGTTCGAAGGTCACGATCTGGCCCGGCTCCACCCGATGCACCCGCTCAAGCATGGTGTCGGGGCCTTCGATGAATCCCCACCGCAAATAGTGCGACAGGGCTGGAGGGTGGATGGCCGGGTGGAACATCGGGAGATGCCGGAAAGCCTGAATCTGGGATGCAAACGCCATGCCCCAATCGGCTTCGAGCCAATACAAGGGCTTCTTGCCGATTCGATCCCGCGACAGGGTGAGCCGTTGCGAAGCCCGCTCGAACCATCCCCATGCCCACATCCCTTGCGACCGTCGGCAAGCGGCATCCGCCCCCCACGCGCTCAGGGCGTGCAACAGCGACTCGGTGTCCCCAGGACTCGAGCCGAGGCGGTTGGTCGCCCGATCGAGATGGCCGAACTGCCGTCCTTGTCGGGCCAGTTCAGTCCGCCAGGACTGGTGGTTGTCGATCTCGCCGTTGAAGACCAGGACCTGTCCGTCCCCCGGGTCAACCATGGGCTGGGCGGCGCCCTGGCCCGGGTCGCGGATGGCCAGGCGGCGATGGGCCAGGGCCAGACCCGCGGCAGGATCAACCCAGACGCCCCCGCCATCCGGCCCGCGATGTCGCATCGACTCCGCCATGGCCAGTGCCCAATGTCGGACCTGATCTGCGCTGAAGGGCTCCCTTGCCCAGACGCCTGCAATCGCACACATGATCAGCTCCGGACCTGCCGGGGAGGAAGAAGAGGGCCTGCCGTGGGCACAAGTCCCAGCCGGCGATACAGGGCGTCGAGTTCGAAGGCCACCCGTTCCACGCTGTGGTGTTCAAACGCATGGCGCCGACCGCAGGCGCCCATCTGCTGCGAGAGTTCAGGGTCCTGCAAGACGCGGAGCACCGCAGCGCTGAGGGCGGGTGGGTCCCCTGGGGGCACCGAAATGCCGGCGCCGCAGGCGAGGAGGTGAGGGATGTCCCCCACGTCGGTGGCCACCACCGGGATCCCCCAGGCCATCGCCTCCAGAACCGCCAGAGGCTGGCCCTCGGCGTGTGAAGGCAGTGTCAGCAGGTCCGCCGAGGAAAGTGCGCGGCTCTTCTGCTCCTCGTTCAACCACCCGAGCAGCCGAACCGTCTGGGTGAGTCCAAGTTCGGCGAGCCTGCGCCCGACGGCAGCGATGTCTCCATCGCCACCCAGGAGCCAGCGGTCAGCCGGCCGGATCCGGGCGAGCTCAACGGCTGCGGACAGCAGTTCCTCCAGGCCCTTTTCCTCCCGGAGGCGCCCGAGAAAGAGAATGGTCCTTCCAGCGGCGTCGGAAGGGGAAGCGAACAAGCTCCCGTCGCTCGGGGATGGCGCGGAGAATGCCGTCGAGCGGGGAATGGCCACCGGATTGCAGACCACCAGCCAACGGGCTTTCGGAGCCAGTGGTGCCAGGGCTTGCCTCCAGGCCGGGCTCAAGGCGATGACGGCGTCGGCATCCTCGACGAAGCGCCGGAACAGCGCCTGTGTCCAAGGATGCTGGGCCGCGTGCCAGCTCGCGAGCGTTCCATCGTGGATATGGACGATCACGCGCACGCCCGAACGCGTGAGCGGCATGCCGATGAGCCATTTGCGCCAGAAGCTTCCACGCGCAGCCATGTGGAGATGAACCGCCTGAAGCCGACCTGCCGCCGCCATCCACCAGATCTGCGCCAGCGAGCCCAGATAGGCGCAGGCCCGCTTCCGACTCGAGCCCTCCACCCATGTGGGCACCATGATCAGCCGCCAACACGCCGCCAATGGGCTCTTGAGCGTGAGTTGGATCACACGACTGATTCCACCCGGGGCGGCCGGATCGGAGCCGACGATGGCGATGGCCGCAGGCGGCTGGGCTGAAGTTTGGCGTCGACCGATCACCCGGCGAATTTCATGGCGAAAGAAGATCCATAGCGTGCATGGCTTTGGCGCGCCAGTCGGGAATCAAGGTCAACAACCGTGCCTTTTCCGCCGTGGACCTCAGCGCCAGCCGGCTCAGCGCATGGTCGAGACTGTCCTTGCTCAACCCCGCCCTGTCGAGGACGCCGTCCTCATGGCCGAACAGGTCTCGGTGGATTCCGTGGGCCTTGACGCTGTAGGCCAGCGCGACGGTCGGAACCATGCTCGACAGCGCCGCGATCACCGAGTGGGTGCGAGCACCGATGAACAGATCACAGGCAGCGATGGCGTACTTCAGGCGTGGCGCATCCCAGGCCGGAATCCGTCCCACCCCACGCACACCCGCCAGACGACTCGACAGGCGATCCAGCAGGACTTCATCATCCGCGCCGGGTCCGATCGAGTGGACATCAACCCCCTCGGCATTTCGGGCGGTGACATGGGGAATGAGCACGAATCTGAACTCTCCCGACTCGCATCGCTGTCGGACGAGTCCGGCAAGCTCGTCCAGGCCGAGGCCGCCCGCGGCTCGATCGTCGCTGTGCGTGCCGCCTTGGCCTGCGACCATGTAGGGACTGATGTTGAGCCCGACAACGGGTGCGTCCCCTTCGGGCCAGTAGCGCTGGAGCTCGGCGGGGTGGGCCTCCAGATTGAAGGCGGGGTCCGTCACCAGGCGTCGACCGCGCGGCAACCCGCCCGAGGGAGCCGGCCCGGTACCCAGGATCTGATCGAGATGGCGTTGTGTCAGAGATTCACGCACCGAGATCCCGGCGAGCCTGCCCAAGTGCCGCTGCATGGAGATCCCGATCGATCGCGCATGGAGATCCGCCCGCGAAAACGGGCCGATCGAGGCCCCCCAAAGGACGACCGGCACCCCCTGCCGGATCGACCACGAGTTCACGCCGGCGTGGTAGGCCAGCGACTCCAACCCATAGTCAAGCGTGTAGTTGTCCCCGCCGATGGACAGTGTCAGCTCCACTTGCCCAATGACCCGGCGCCACGACGCGGGCGGCTCCACCCTGGGCCAGGATGCCCGCGACAGCAGTGGCGCCGTTTCGCAGGCGCGGGCCCAGCTCCGCAGGAGCAGGCTGCTTTTCGGGACATCGATGAACTCGACTCCGCTGTCGGCGTGTTCGGGCCACTGCGAGGCGTCGGCTGAAGGCCGGCTGGAAGGCACCCAGAAACGACTCGAAGGGTGCCGCTTTCGGATCATGCCGACTGTTGAGCGCAGGAGCGCTTCGCAGCCCCGATTGCCCAGGCTGTGATGGCCCGTGATGAGGATGTTCAATCGGCTCTCTCCAGATTTCGAAGAACTTCGGACAGCGGTCTGCGCGGACTGTGGGCGACGGTGAATCTTTCGGGCAGGCGGCCAATGGCCAGCAGCATCACCACGGTTTCCTGTGGCGCCAGGCCCAGTGATTGCTTGAATGCCTGGTCGGTCTTTGGGTCGACGCACCAATTCAGGCAACAGGTTCCCAAGCCTTCGTGGTGCAGGGCATAGATGAAGGTCATCGCGAAGAGGCCTCCATCCACCCAGGCCTGATGCCGTTCGCCCACCGTATGGAAGACCGACATGTCCACGGTAACCACCGCCACGGCTGAGGCTTGGTCTCCGAACCCCTGGTGGCCATCCTGCAGGGCGAGGACCTGCCGCCGGTGTTCAGGATCGGTAGCCACCCAGACCCTGGCTCCGGATCGGTTGCACACGGATGGGGACTGAGCCGCCAGTTCCGCGGCCCTTCGCAGGCTGCCGGCGGGCAAGGCGCCCGCAGCGAATTGACGAACGCTTCGTCTTGCCCTGACCAGGTCGGGGAAGGGCCCGCGCGCGGCGGCTTGAACCTGGCTGGCGCTCATGGAAACGCTCAGCGCCTGGGCTGCTGAACCGCAGGCATGGCTGCGATGGCGGCTCAAGGCGTCCCGGCCCAGCTGCCAGATCCAGTCTTCGCCATTCATCTCAAAGTGACGCTTGAGCTGGCTGTCGAGCAATCGGGCGGCGTGGGAGCCGAATGTCGGCTTGGGAAAGGGCAGAGCCAAGCCCTTGTCCAGACGGTGTGCAGTCTTGAGCACATGGGCGGCTCGCACGGCGGACCGCTGGTCGCCCAGAAGGCCGCTGGCCGAGGCAAAGTGCCTGGCGTCTTGGAGATGCGCATGAAAGTTCGCCCAAAGATTCCTGAGTTTGCGAACGGTCCGGCGGATGCCTGAGGCGCGATTCACCATGAGGATCTCCGCAGCCATCGCCAGGGCAGGGCGACGAAGCCGGGTGGAAGGACATGCGCCAGCGCCGCCCTTTCTTCTGGGGTCCATGGCGAGCGGGCCCAGCTCAGAAGCGCCGTCGCCGCCAGGGCACAGATGAGGGGAATGAACAAGCGCAGTTCAGCCGGGTGACCGGGCACCTGATCGAGCGCGAGGCTGGCCATGCCAGCCGCGGTGAGCGCCACCAAGGGAAGAGCCGCGGCGTGCCATCGACGGGTCGCGTCAAGCCGAGCCTCAACCCAACCCCGGCTGGCTGTTGTGATCCACAGGACTTCAGCCAACACCATGACTGCCGGCGCGCTCCAAAGGCCCAGCAGGGGCCACAAGCCGGCGAAAGACGACACGGCGAGTGCCGCTCCGACGCTGGCTGGAACACCCCAGCCGGGCCTCTGCAGCACTGTGGCCCACAGTGACAGGAGGAGATGGCGATTCTGGATTGGCGCCAGCACGGCCGTGGCGGCCAGAAGCCCTGTGGCTGCGGGCGCCAGCGGATGATCGCGGCTCAAGTCCTGCGCCATGTTGAACATCTCCGTGCCGCCGGCCCATCGAAACCAGGCGGCGGGCTCCACGCACCAGGCGCAGACCACGGGCCACAACATGAGCAGGCTCAGCCGATGAACGGCGGACGCAAGGCCAAGGGCCATCGGGCCTTGCGGCTGCTCAGCCTGAAGGTGAAGCATGGCTGCCCGAAGCCAGCCCGTCATCCAGACCAGGGGTGTGGCCTGACGCAGAGACTCCGCCATCGAGAAGGCCACACTGTGCACCGCCACCGCCATCGGGCCCGCCACCGCGTGGAGCATCAGGCGCAGCACATGAAGACTCCAGGCCAGGCCAAGGCATTGAATCACCCAGAACTCAAGAGACCGGCGCCATGCGGCGAACCAGGGGCAGGGGGCCTCATTGAGCAGTGATTTTTCCGAGCCCGGCCTGTGCCATGTCCGCAGAACCGTGGCCAGAACGCCGATCGCAGCGACGGTGCCGGCGATCGACAGCTCGAGGGATATCAGCCAATCGAGATCTGCCGGCGCCGCCGAGCCCAATGAGGACAGCGCAAGCAACCTGGCGCCATGAGCCGCTGTCGCGAGCCCCTGGATCCACGCCTGCATCAGCAGGGCGGCCTGGATCTCTTCGAGGCTGCGCATCAGGATGGTGGCCAGGACCAATGCCAGCGCGGGAGTCGGATCCGGTGGCGCCGGGAATTCGGGCCACGGAAACCACCGGGACGAGGCGAACGCCAGGAAAATCACCAGGAAGATCCCGGCCAGAACGATCCGCAGCAGCAGGATCCAAGCGATCCGTCCCCAGGCCTGCCCGGGACTCTGGGCGTGCGCAATCCAGACCGGAAGGTGTCGCTGGGCCACCGTGGAAAGGCCAAGGGAGCTGATGGCGGACAAGATTTCCGCCCCCGCCAGAAGACTCAGATACTGGCCATAGGCGGAGGGCGCGACCCGCCGCCAGAGCAGCACCAGGACCAAAAGGCCGAGCAGAACCGTCAGGGCCTTGCCCAGGACCAGACGGCCCAGTGCCTTTCGCACATGCTCCATCACGCGGCCGCGACTTTGAGGTGTCTCGGGCGGGCGTGATCGAGACGGCCCGCCAGCGGTGACGCAGTCCCATCGGCCAGAACCCGGTGATCGATCCGGGCATGACGCCGGCGCATCGGGCGCAGACAGCCGAGCATGATGCCGGCCATCAGCAGGTGCCAATCCACCCAGGAGGTCAGGATGTGGCTGAGGTCTCGCTTGATCGCGATCTGCAGCAGCAGCACGGCGGCGACACCGGCCGATGCCCATTGGATCGGCGCGGTGGCCTGCATCATCCAGGCAACCGGAACCAGAACCGCCAGCAGAAGCCAGACCGCGATCAGGCTCACCGGGTGGGCCAGGAGACGCCAGGCGCGGCTGCCATTGGGCTTGGAGCCGTGGAGTTTGAGCAGCCTTCCCGCGGCCTCGTATCGCCGTCCGCGCCAGCGCGACATCAGCACTTTCCAGGTGGGCATGGCATGGCCCGCGTGCTGCATGGAGGGCTCGTCGAGTCGGTGCAGTCGCCAGCCGGCGCGCTGCAGCCGCAGGCCCAGATCTGCCTCCTCGTAGGCGGCAAGGCGGGGATCACCGGCGTAACCTCCGGCCGACTGCAGCGCTTCACGGCGATACAGTCCGCCTCCATTCAACCAGGGTTGGTCTCCCGAGCGACTGTTGAGGCCCTGCCGGGTGCGAATCCTGTCTGTGCCATTGATGACGGTGGCCTCGAACATCAGACCAGCCACGCCTGCGCAATCCGGATGCTCATCGAGATAGCGCATGGCCCGGCCCAGAAAGCCGGGAAGAAGAGTCATGTCGCCGTCCATGAAGAGGACCCGGTCGCCCCTGGACCGGATGAAGCCAAGCTCCACGCCGGCGCCGCATCCCCTGTCCTCCTTGCGCAGGAGCTGGACAACGCGCACCGGCGCAGACTTCGCCCAGCGGGTGGCGCGGGCAATGGTGTGGTCCGTGGACAGGCCGTCGGCCACCACCACTTCCAATGGCAGGGGGCCGAGCTCCGCAGCGGCGGCAAGCGCTGAGCGGATTGCCTCGTCGATCTTCTTTTCTTCGTTGAGGCACTTGATCACGATCGATACGCCGGTCATGTCGGTCCATGCGCACCGACGGGCGCAGGGCAGGGCGCCGCTTCGGGCAGCCGGTGTCGGCGGCAGGCGCCACAGATCCACCCGATGCCCAGGAGGTGCATCGTCGCCAGGTGGGGCGCCTCAAACCAGTCTGCGCCGTAGGGAAGGCTCAGGAGCGTGATGGCGATGGCGGCCACCGCGGCGCGCAGGAACACGGCCTCTCTGCCGTCCTGCTCGGCCTTCAGCAGGAGAGTGCCCACCCGCAGAAATGCAAGCGAGGACAGGAGCCACGCGGCCAGTCCCAGAATGCCGGTTTCCCAAAGCAGGATGACTGCGGTGCTTCGACCGGGCTCGAATCGAAGGCCTTGCAGCAGATCGCTGGGGGCCAGGGCGGAGCGGCGCACCGCGCCGACGCCGTGCCCGATCAGCCATCCGGGGATGTCACTTCCCGATTGACGAGACCACCAATACTGAATGGCGCCAAGGCGCGTCAGTTGCCCATGGGAGTCCGCCCAGGCTCGGGCATCCAGGTTGCGGTCGATCGTCGTCTCGAGGTAGTCCAGAGGCGACCTGGATGCTGCACTGCCAGACGCCGTGAATTGCTGCTGGTGCGCCAGCAGCAGCAGCGCCGAGAGGGCCACAACACAGGCCAGGAACAAGGCCTGCATCCACGGCCTGCGGCGGCTTGCAGGGCTTGGAGCCAAGGCGGCCTCACCGGGTGGATTGGAGGCCACCGAAATCAGCGCCAGCAACGGCAGCAGCACAACCGCGATCTTCACTTCGGCCAAGGCGCAGGCCAGCAAGGCGCTGAGACTGGCCAGCAAGGCCCACGGCCAGCGCAACAGTCCGCTGCGCCACGCCGTGAACACCCCGAAGGCCGCCCACAAGGACACCATGGCCATGGTTCCACTCCCTCCGGCGCCATTGGCTTTCCCGGCAAAGAGTCCCACCACCGCATCCCAAGGCGCATCGCCACCCCGTCGGGGGGCGATCACAAACCTTTGCCAAAGAACCATCAGCGCCTGGACACTGAGCCAAACAGACAGGGCCGGCCAAAGAAGCCAGAGCTGCTTTGTCTTCAGCAAGCCGAGCCCGAATGCCATCGGCAGGCTCAGGAGGAACAGGTATTCCTTGCCGCCGATCAGGGCCTGCATGACGCCGGCTCGATGGGCCAGGCTTGACAGGAGCAGCGTGATCGCAAACACCGCCGCCATGCCGAGCGCCAGGCCAATGCCCAGCGAAATCTTTCGGTCCAGGCTGCCCAGGGGCAACGGCAGGCCGGAACCCACGGGAGGGGCTGCGACCGGAAACACGCGCTGGAGGTTGGGATTCGGCGCTCGGCTTGCGCTGCCTGCCATCTGCTCGCTCATGATCCGTGCGGCCATCAGCACACCCATCAGGTGCGGCAGCCAGAATGCCTTGGTGAAGCCCCCGAGATACTGCAGCGGCCCGACGATGCAGCCCAGGACAAACATGAATGACCAGAACAGGACCGGCCAGGAGGCGATGAGCACCAAGGCCAGCGCGCCCAGGGACAACAGAAGGATGCTGGACTGCAGCGGCAGAAAAGCCATGGCCATGCCGACCAGCACCGCCACCATCAGAGCCGGAGCCACGACGGCCGCATCCGGCCAGACCCGCGACCACCGCGTCATGCGTGATCACTCTCGAGTGGTGCGCCGAACACCCGATCGCGGTGGTGGCCGGACAGGGCCATGAAGAGGCCGTCAATGAAGCGGTTCTGCATCCACCAACCCTCCTCGGAATCGCGGTGAAGGGAGGAGACTCGGACCAGAAGCCCATCGGGAACCACCCCGGTGAGCCCGTATCGAATCTGAATGGCCTTCTGTTCCAGTGAGCGGGTCGCCACACGGTACCCCACCGTGATCCAGTAGGTGATCGGCTCGTTGCGCGAGCCCAACTTCGCCGTGACCCGGCTGATCGGCAGCCGCCGCCGATGCGGCGGGTTTCCCAGCGTCAGCCGCTCCCGGCGCAGAGGGCCGATCACGAACCCTTGGGCCGGGTAGCAGACCTCGGGTCGGTGCACCCGGGTGGCGTCTGATTGATCGCCGCCGTAGGCCACGGAAAGCATGGTGACACCGAGCCGTGGATGTCGGTAGAACCGCGACAGCGTCTGCTGGTACAGATGGTCCAGGACCGCCTGCACATCGGCCGCCACCAGCTGGTGTCCAGACGCGTCCTCGCCCCGCCAGGCGCCGAAGTTGAGCGGCAGGAGGTCGCTCAGCGGCGGGATCGGGGACTCGACCGCCATCAGGCGGCGCGGGGTAGCCCATTCGCTCAATCCGGCGGTGGCCAGCATGGCGCCGGCAAGCACTGCACCCCGGCGGTTCATGATGCCTGTCCTACAGACTTGAAGCCGGGTCGTTTCCCGGACCAGCGGCGCCAGGTGACGGTCATCAGCTCGATGCCGGCATCGGCCAGGATCAGCAGCACCAGGGCGGCCAGGAACAGCGAGATGCCGGCAAAGTCGTGGGCAAATCCCTGGCCGGCCGCATCACCCCAATACAGGGTCACCAGCACCAGAGTCATCACCCGCAGGACATTGGCCATGAACGAAATCGGCACGACCATCAGAGCCATCAAGGCATTCCTCCCCCAGGAGGCATAGCCCCGCAGGTGGAGGTAGAGCAGGCCCAGGGCTTCGAGCGTGAACAGCGTGGTCAATCCGGCGCAGGCATCGGCCACGAGCAGCTGGTATGGGCCTGCGGTCAGCATCACGCCCGATCGCGCAACCGGCTGTCCTATCGCCTGAAGCAAGGCTGCCGCGACATTGGACACCGCCGATTTCATGGGTGCCGTCAAGGTGGCCACCAAGGCCTCCGGCAACGGAATCATGAACAGCAGAAAGGCCAAGGGAAAGGCCAGCACCTTCAGGCCCGCGCGCCCCAGATGCAGGAGCAGCAGCGCCGACAGGAGCGCTGTCAGCGAGCCCACCTCGGCCATCAGGATCGCCTGAGACCGGCCGACGAAGTACAGCAGAAGGGAAAAGACAATCACCGCCCAGGCGACGATGCTGTCGGAGGTGTGTCCAGCCGGTCCCTCGACCGCCTCGGCCACCGAGCGGGCTTTCCGCCAGCGCCGGATCAGCAGCACGGTGGAGACGCCCAGAACCAGAGGCCCGTGGCCCTGGTCGTCCGATGGCCAGACCCATTGGGACAAGCGCCATAGGGTCGGGGTGGCCAGAGCCAGGAATCCGGCGCCCAGAAGCACCCACCCCCAGCGACCTTGCATCCAGCCCGAAACGATCCCGGGCCGCGCCTGATGGGCCGTCATGCCACACCCGTTGACCTTCGGCTCTCCAGGATCCAGGCCACGGCCAGCGCCAGCACCGCGCCGAAGAAGGCGGCCAGGAGCAGGTTGAGCACCGGGCGGGGAGAGTCGGCTTGGGACGGAGGGACCGCCGCACTCAGCCAGTTCGCCTGACCTTGGGTGGTCTGGCTCTCAAGCTGGGTCAGCTGCTGCCTTCCGACGAGCGCATCGTAGGCGCGCTGGGCATTCTCGACTTCCCGGCTCAGGACGCTGGCCTCATTTCGGGCCGCCTTCATCTGCAGCACCCGCTCCCGCTGGCCGGCCAATTGCGCCAGCGATCCTGCCAGGCGGCGTTGGGCAATCAGGTGGTGCGACTCGATGCCCGCCCCAACGCGTTGGGACTCTGCGACGATTCGCTGCTCCAGCTCGGCAAGGCCCGCTGCCGCCTCCTGCCGCTGTGGGTGTTCGGGTCCGAGGCGGGCATCCATCTCCTGCAGGCGAGCGGCCATGCGGCTGTGCTCGGCCCGAAGGCCGGAGACCACGCTGTGCGACAGCACATCGGGCAGTTCCTGCAGAGGCCGAATCCGCACCGCCTCCAGACGGCTGGCCGCATCACTGCGCTGGCCCATCGCCACGGCGACCTGGCTCGAGAGCTCGGCCAGGCGAGCGTTCTCCACATCCATGCGCTCATCGGTCACCAGCAGGCCTTGACGGGCCTCGAAGCTGGCCAGACGGCCCTGGGCCGCAGTCAGTGCCGCACGGGCCTCACGCGAGCGCTCATCGAAGAAACTGCTGAATTGCCGCGCCGGATCCACTCTGAGCTCCAAGGCGGTGTCGAGGTAGGCCTGAACGAATCCGTTGGCCAGCGCGGCGGCTGTTTTCGGATCGTTCGCCCGGTAGGACACCTGAATCACATTGGACTCGCGGGACGGCCTCACATCGACCCGCTTCTTCAACAGCTCCAGGAGCCACTGCTCCATCGGCTGCTCCGCCTCCACTTCGGCCTCCCACTGGGCCTTGAGCGTGGGGTTGTCCAGCAGTCGCAGATTCCGCACGACACGACGCGCCACCCGCTCGCTCATCAGCACATCCACCTGGGTGGTGACCAAGGTGTTGGAGACCAATCCCGGATAGGAGCCGGCGATCGGGTCTGGCTTGATGTCCAGAACGAGAGAGGCGGTGGCCAGGTATTGGCGCGGCAGCAGGGCGGTCACTGCGGCGCTGGTTGCCATGACCACAAGCCAGACGGAAAGGATCACGCCCCAGCGGCGCGCCAGAAGCGACCCCATGGCTTTGCCGCCACTCAAAGAGTCATCCATCAGAACAGGCTCTCCGGTATGTGCAGCACGTCGCCGGGCATCAGCGGGGCGGCCAGCTCCGGTGTCCAGGTCTTGAACTCACCGGAGAGCGCGCGTCGGGTCAGCTTCAGGCCACGACTCGTGCCCCTTGGGGTCGGCCCCCCTCCGGCGGCCAGCGCCTGAAGCACGGTCATCTGGCGCTCCAGTCGGACCGGGCCTGGCCGCTGAACCTCTCCGTAGAGGTAGACCACGGGGGCGCGGTCAACGAAGATCACGTCACCGTGGACAAGCACCGGATCGTTCTGGGGATCGTCTGCATCGAACAGGGCCGGAAGTTCAAGCTTGCGCCTGAAGGGAACGCCCTGCCTCACCCCCATCAGGACCAGGCCATCGGACCCGATGGCCGTGATGCCGCCGGCCTGGGCGAGGAGCTCCGTCAAGCGCAGACCAGGCTTTTCGATCGGGAAGCGCCCTGGACGCTGGACATGGCCCAGGATGCTCACCAGGTTCCCGCGCACTTGCATCACGGTGATGCTCACCTGCGGATTGCGCAGGAATTTCGCCTCCCGAAGCCCGTTTTCCAGGCGCCGCTCAGCGTCGAAGACAGACAGCCCGGCCACGGCCAGGGGCCCGATCAGCGGATAACTCAACTGGCCGTTGTCCTGAACCCGGATCTCCATCGAAAGGTCCGGCTGCTGGTAGACCAGGATGCGCAGGAGGTCTCCTGGCGCCAGCACATAGTCGGCCGCCGCCGAAAGGGTGGCTTGCTGATGGACGCCTTCAGGGGCCCGCTCGGCCGGGGGCTGCGCGTGAGCGGGGCAGCAGGCGCTGGCCACCAGCAGCGCCAAAACGCCAAGCGTAAGCCGATGGCCGGGGGTGGGCACAGCCTGACCTGCCGGAATTCGGTTTCTGCTCATCGACGCTATCGTGCAGTCGACGCGGGATTCCTGGCTTGAGCAGAGTCACCGGGCGTGGTTGTCCGGGTCTCCGTCGCCGAGGCCCAGCGGGCAAAGTCGCCCACATATTCAACCTTCGACTGATCGCGCAAACGCGCAATCTCCCTGCGCACACGCTCGGCCCGAGACTGATTGGCCAGAAGGCGTTCGATCACCGGTTGGGCCCGGTCCCACTCCACGGGCTGGTCCGCCACGGCTTGCAGCCACCAAACCCGCAGACCGGCAGGGTCTTCAAGCTTCACGGCCTGACCCGGCTCCATCCCTTTCAATCGAGACAACTGGCCGACCGGCAACTGGTCACTGC
>CAYYYC010000001.1:0-2877 GCA_964475695.1 uncultured Rubrivivax sp. | reverse complement strand
TCCCCAGGACGCCCGATGCCCCTCCCGCTCCAGCGCAAGAACCAAGGACTGCGGTCCTCGAAATTCAGCCAGCCGCTGGAGGATCTTGTCGTGGGAAGGGGACAGGGGGAGCGATCTGACCTCCTGCACCAGGAACACTTTTCTTCGGGAAAAGGAATCCGGATGCTCGTCAAAATAGCGCCGGACCTCCTGAGGCGCCGGCGCCGGATCCTCGTCGCCGAGCTGCTGCGCCATCGCCCGAGCCAGCACCTCGGCCCGAGCCGCCTGCAGCTGACGCATCACCTCGGGCCTGTTGGCCAGGCCTTGGACTTCTGCCTCCTGGCGCAGGAGGGTCAACTCGATCAGGCGGTTCAGGCTTCGGCCGATGACCGGATCCTCAATGCCGGAAGCACTCCCGCCCGCGGTCCATGCCGCCAGCCGTTCGTTGAGCTGGTGAACAGTCACCTCTTCGGAGTTGACGCGAGCGGCGACTTGGGTGGGCTTGGCCGATGCGCCATGACCTGTCGTGGCCCGGGTTCCGTCGCCGCCTTGGCTCGTCGTCGGGTCCTCGGAGCAGGCTTGAAGCAGCAGTGCGGCAACGATGATCGAAGCCATGCGGATCATCCGCGCGGAAGTGTTTGTGAGATCGATGGATTGCATGAGCCGGATTCCTCAATTGAAAAGAGCGAATCCCCAATCAAGTGGGGATTCGATGCCTCGGGTTGAAGGTTGAGCGGCTAAACGCGGCGGCGCCTGCCCACAAAGCCCAGAACGCTCAGGCCAGCCATCAGCATGGCGGTGCTCCCGGGCTCCGGCACCTGGAGAGCCACCCAGTTGGACGGCGTGGGGTTGGCCTTGTGACCCGTGTCGAGGTCGTAGGCCGTGAGGGAAATGACACCGAAGATCGGTGACGGCTTGTTGTTCGCCTCACCGATGACGGGGTAGAGAAAGTCCTGCAGGTCGACGCCCGCGCCGTTGAGTTCCCATTGGGCGGTCTCGTTGCCCAGGAACTGATGCGCCCCCCAGTCAAAGCTCAGGACGTTGTAGCTGGTCTTGTAGCCCGCGTCGATGGCCAGCTGCGGCGGGGTTCCATCATTGACCGTCATGTTGAGACTGAGGGCCGGGTTGGCATTGAACAGGGTCGGGACGCCGCCGGCGGTCGGGCCCCCGTACACGATGGCCAGTCTTTCGACAAAGGTCCGGGTCGGCCAATCGGAAATGCCGCTGGACAGCGGGTTGGGGGTGAGAACGAAGCTCACGCCTGAGGCGGTTTCCGTTCCGACCAGGGTGGCTGCCAGATCGAAGAGACCCTGGATTGAAGGGTTCCCGGTGGCCGGAATGTTGAACTGCCAGGTGGCCTGATCCCCAACGGCGGCGCCGGCGCCCTGGGCACCCAGGGCCACCAGTGCCGCGACGGCAGCCTGCAGCGGCGTGGCCAGGAGCTTTCGAAGTCCCTTGTCCTTTCGGCAAAAGCGGTTGAGCCTGAAACAGGGGTGGGCACACAAGGCAGCCCCGCCTGATGAAAGTGCTGTGTTCATTCTTCCTCCTCTGTGGTGATGCGGCTCTCTCTTCGGACCATCGACCTCGAGTGGTCCGAAGGAGCCACACGGACTCATGGTCTGCAGAAGAAGGGGTTCGGGGCTGATCACGCGCACATCAGCCGATCGCTTTGGTCGGGGCTTTGGTCTGTTACTGCCATTGAGCAAGTCCGGGGCGCCGTGCCTGCCCATAGTCGGCAACGGCATCGCATTGCGGACACTCGTCGAATCGGATGCTGCCGATCGCGATGCCGCTCTTCACTTCACCAACAGGGAGTTCCCATGACAGAAAGATCACTTCAGCCGCTGGCTCTGCGCGATTCGGTCAAGAAGCTCAAGCTCATCGGCGCGGCTGCATTTCTGGTGCCGGTGATGGCTTTCGCCTCGCCCATCGACTTGAGCTCAGGGCCGTTCGAAACCTCGGTGAGCAAGTTCACGAACAGCCCCTTCACGGACGTGTTCGACTTCTCGTTCACCAGTCCCGCGGGCGGCACCGTCTCGAGTTCAGCCATCGAAATCAAGCTCGGCCAATTCGTCGACATCCAGTGGGACAACGCCAAGGCATTCACCATCTTCTCGGACTTTGGCGGCATGGGGTCCGAGCTGGTCTCATTCAGCGCTCCGATGGCATCAACCGGGTCCTTCTTCGTGGAAGACCTCGCGCTCAATGACAACACCTTCTCGATCGTGATCAAGGGGCAGGCCATTGGAAATGGGGCATCGGCATTTCAGCCGGGGCTCAAGGGGCACTACGACCTCAATGTGATGGCTCAGCCTGTGCCCGAGCCGGCCAGCATGGCGCTGTCCCTGGCGGGACTGGCCCTCCTTGGCGCCGCAAGTCGTCGGCGCAGGCAAGACCCTGAGAGGTCCAACGAGGCTTCCGGGGGCTGAGGGCCCGGCATCGGGCTCAAGAGAAAACGGAGGTTGGTGGCAGTCAGCCTTCCAACCTCCGTCCTGTTCTGGTGCCGGTGAAGAGAGTCAAACCCTGCCTGGACCGATATCTAGGCTTCGATGGGCACATGGTGAAGCCACAGTAGGTTCAGTGTCCGACACTTTATGCTTTTCAGCAGTGACTCTGCAGGGTAATCGCAAAGTCAATCGTCGCGGGTCCAAGTCGACCGCACCCGCGATTCCTCCTCCAGGTAGTCGATCTCGAGTTGGCCTTGGTGGGCACGCTGCAGCGCGTGCCCTGCTGCCCGCACCAGGTGGATTCCGGTTGTCGTCACCTCTAGGCTGCCGTCTGCTTGCCGCCTCACCGCCATCAGGCGCTCCAGGGTGTGCAAGGCCCCTTCACGCTCGGCCGTGTGTGCGAGCAGGGCACGCAGTTCCGCTTCATGCTCACTGACGTAGCGCCCCTTGA